>CADBQL010000100.1 GCA_902796815.1 uncultured Coriobacteriaceae bacterium
CGCCTCGACGAGACGCCCAAGGTTGCCCAGAAGCGCACGGTCGCGGACCGCATCGACGCTGGCACGCTCGCTGCACTCAAGGCATTGCGCGACGGGAAATGAGTCGCGCACGCGAATGAGTTTCGCCCCTGTGGCCTGACTCATTTTAAGAAAAGCTCGCAAGAGAAAAGCCGATGGCGCTTTCGCTCGAAGAGTCCCACGACTTCATGGATGCATGACATGATTCGAATGCTCGACAGCATGCTTGATAGGATGTTTCGGGCAAATCCTCTCCGTAGAATGCGCTGACCGAAAAAGAAGAGTCGATACCCGTGATGGCAACGATTGCCAGCCCGTCGCCGAACATAACGTTATTGAGGCCAGAAGAAAACGCGACATAACCTTCCGCCTGAACTTTTAGGAATAGCGTGTCCACATCTTCGTAGTAGGCGCGTGTTGTGCCTTTCGTCTTGGACGAGTCCAAAAGCTCATCAATAAGCTCGCCAAGTCCTGCATAGGAAAAGCTGTCAGGCAATAACAGCTTTTCGTTGAGCAGTTCGCAGAAAGGCACGCCATCAACTCGCGTGGACAAAGGGTGGTCTTTGCTCATGATTGCGAAAAAATGATCCGTATACAAAAGAGTAGAACGATAATTCCTCGACAACCGCGGGTCTATGTTCATGCCAATCGCGATGTCAACTGACCCGTCTTCCAGAGCGCGCCTCAACTCCCCATGCTCCATGCACGTAATATCCAAGTGGATTTCGGGATGCTCGTGGTTCATGAACCGTACGAACCGCACGATAACTGGTCGGGCAGCGTTTTTAAGATAACCAATTCGAACGATTCGGCTGTTCATCGATCCCGCTTCGCGCGTGCGGTCGATGGCGGTGGCGTATGCGCGTAGCACGGATTGGGCCTCGCGGTAGAATACCTTACCGGCTTCGGTAAGCTGAACAGATTGGTTTCCCCTGTCGACGAGCTTAACGCCGATCACTTCTTCAAGGGAGGCGAGGTGTCGGCTGATGACCGATCTGCTTACATAGAAATAGTCGGCTGTGCGCTTGAAGCTCAAGGTTTCAGCCAGATAAATGAATTCAATGAGCTGATTAATGTTCATTCTGTAATCCAGGCGATCTTACATACGTTTGCAAACAAAGCCATGGCGCAAGCGCCTTTACTGTTAGACCATAAACAAACGTAGATATGCGGTGCAAAGATAGCAATGCGTTGCACATTGTGCAATTAACTCATAACAGGCTTTTTATCAGGCAAAACAATTCCAATATCATTCTTGTTTGACACACATAGTCTACATCCAATATATCACTTTTGAAATGAACTAAGTAAGTCGGAAAATGTTGGCTATAGTGATGACAGCTCGAAACAAGCGACAAGAAAAGGAGAGCATCATGGAGTACAAGAAGCAGGAGCGCGATTACGGCAACATGACGATGAACGAAGTCATCGAGACGATCATCCGTGATTCCAAGATTCAGGGCACGATCACCTATCCGCTGCGCACCGAAGGTTATCACAAGGCCAGCAACCTGCTCTACACCGAGCGTCTGAAGTAGCTTAAAGTCTCTTAAATGAAAGGAGGGCCCCTTCGTAGGAAGGGGCCCTCCTTTTGTTTATGTAAAGCGGTTTCGATTTATTACGCCTTAGCTGCGAGTAAAAACCTTATATATTGAACCAGCGTGCGAAGAAGCCAGGCTTTTTCTTAGGCATCTCGATTTCGCGGTGCGACTCGTCGATGAAGCTGCGCTCACCAGATTGCTGCGCCGAGGGAGGCTCGGACGCATCGACCGATTGCGAGCTTTGGTGCGACTGATTAGATTGCGCGTCATCCGCGGATGATTGCGATTCGTCGCCGGGGGACGTTAGGATATCTTCTACGGTGAGCTCCCTTAAACGCTCTTCGAAGGTGGGGAAGCTCTCTGCTCCAAGCTCTTCTTCGGCAAAAGACGAGCGGCTTTCTTGCTGCTCTTGAGCGGGTTTCTCGTATGGATTGCTATCGGCTTCTTGACTGTCGGATTGAGGTTGAGCCTGGCCAAACGGGTCTACGATATCTGCCTGCCCCTGAACGGTCTGCTGGGAGACATCTTCGTCTGCGCAAGACTCGTCTTGCTCGAACGGGTTATAGGGTTGCTCTTCTGGAAGCGATTCTTCTTGCTCTGCAGCTGGTACGATTTCTATTGTCGGAACAGGATCGATTACCGCCGTCTGTTGGATGGAAAGCTCTGAAGCAGTCACTTCATCAACGAGGCTTGGCATCTCAGTTTCGGGTGCCTGATCTACTTCCGTTGTGGAAGGCGCGTTAGAAATGGCTGCCTTGAGGGCCTCCTCTGCTGCCTCCGCCAGTTTTGCCGCTTCTTGCGCGCGCTCGATGAGTGCCGCCTGCGCATCGAATGCGGGCTCGGCGTTGCCTTCTTCGTCGATTTCGCAAAGTGCTCCGAGAGGGGTGTAGGTTTTGTTCGGGCGCAACTCGCGCAGCTTTGCCGTGTCATGCATGCAGATGTTGATGTACTGCAAAATGCGCTCTCGGATGCCCGCATTCAAGATGGGCCAAGCGATCTCGACGCGCTTGTTGAGGTTACGGGTCATGAGGTCGGCACTCGAAAGGTACATGACGCAGTCATCGGGTGTGCCGAAGCAGTAGATGCGACTGTGCTCGAGGAGGCGTCCGACGATTGAGACGACGCGCACGTTATCGGTTGCGCCTTTTATTTCGGGCACGAGACAGCAGATTCCGCGTATGAATAGCGTGATGCACACGCCTGCCTGAGAGGCTTCGGCGATTTTCTCGATTACGTCCTTGTCGGTCACGGAATTGGCTTTCAAGAACGCTCCGCACGGCTTGCCCTCGCGGGCGAGCTCGATTTGACGATCGAGATTCTCCAAAATCATGGGCTTTATCTGAAGCGGAGCTACTCGCAGCACGCGGTAGTTATCCGAAACGTTTTCGAGCTGCATGTTGCGGAAGAACTCGACCGCATCGCGTGCGAAGGTGTCGTCTGTGGTAATGAAGCTCAAGTCAGTGTAGAGCTTCGCCGTCTTCTCGTTGTAGTTGCCCGTTCCGAGCTGCGTGATGTGCTGTACCGAGCCATCCGGGAAACGTCGTGTGATGCAACATATCTTGGAATGGACTTTATAGTCCCTGAAGCCGTAGATGACGTTGCATCCCGCCTGCTCGAAACGTTGCGACCATTCGATGTTGTTCGATTCGTCGAAACGTGCGCGTAGCTCGAATAGAGCTGTGACCTCCTTGCCGTTCTCCGATGCGGCGATGAGCGCTTCGGCGAGCTGTGACTGGCTGGCCAGGCGGTACAGAGTGATCTTGATCGAGACGACCGTAGGATCGATTGCGGCTTCTTTGAGGAGCTGCACGAACGGATCCATGCTCTCGTACGGATAGGAGAGCAACACTTCCTTCTCGCCGATTTGGTCTATGATGCGCCGCGTATGATCAAAGGCCCTCGGCCAGGCGGGAGCGAACGGCGGGTTCGAGAGTTTTTCGCGCTTCTTGTCACTCAAACGACTGCCAAGATCCCAGGTGAAGCTCAAGTCAAGTGGCACGGTCGTATCGTAAACCTGACTGCGCTTGAGGTCGAGCTTTCGCAGCAAGTGCTTTTCCATGACCGGAGAGAGGGGCCGCTCGCACTCGAGTCGCACTGGAGCTAGGCGGGCGCGCTGTTTGAGGAGTCGTTTCATGTGCTCTCGATAATCCTCGTCCTGCTCGTCGAAGCCCTGGTTAGCGTCGATATCAGCATTGCGCGTAACGCAGATGACGTTTGTATGCTTGATTGTGTACATCGAGAAGATTTCGGAAACGAACATCTCGATAGCGTGCTCGAGCAAGATGAACTGGTATCCGCGCCCAGGCAGTTTGATGACGCGTTCGCACTGGTGGGGAAGGGGGATCAAGCCGAGAACCACGCCATCGGCACCGCCCTTGCCCTTTTCCTTCTTCTTGCCCTTCTTTTTCTTCTTTTTCGCGGCATCTTCTTCGTCGTCGAGACGCACTAATATATAGAGCTTACCGTTTTCAAGATGGGGGAACGGGTGGCGCGGATTGATGATCTGCGGCGAAAGGAAAGGCATGATGTTGTACTGCACGAGGCCTGCCAAGTAGTTGACCTGTTCGTCCGAAAGATCTTCGGGGCGCTGATGCCGAACGCCCTGCTTGGCCAGAGAGCCGCGGACGTGTTCGTAATAGCTTTCCTGAATGGGGTAAAGCTCGCGGCACCGTTCGTGGATAGCCTTGATTTGCTCGATTGGCGTCATGCCGGTTTTCGAGTCTTTGACAGGCGGCTCGATGAGCGCGAGGTCGGTCAAGCTTCCTACGCGTACCATGAAGAATTCGCGCAAATTCGACCAGAATATCGAGATGAAGTTCAAGCGCTCGAGCAGCGGAACCGACTCGTCAGCACCTTGGTCGAGTACGCGCTCGTTGAACCTCAGCCACGATAGCTCGCGGTTTTGCATGAATGAGTATTTATCGATTTCCTCCTCGTCGTCATCGTCCTCATCCTCATCATCGTCGTCTTCGGCATCGAAGTCGTCATCGGCGTCATCGTCGTCATAGTTGAGGGATTGCTGTGCGGGTGAAAAGCACTCGGATTCGCTTTGTGTTTGCAGGCTGTCGGGAGAGTAGAACGAATACTGCGTCGCCATCGATTCGGTTTTTGGAACCGCTTCGTTTTCGAACGCATCGTCAGCTTTGAGTGGCGTTGCAAGGGGAACCTCGTCGTCGGCCGATGCTTGGGGGGTGAATGCTTCGTTACTCATGTAATCCCTCAATTCCGTTTTCACCATGTAATGAATAGATGAGTTTTACTATACCCCATTAAGATTTAAAACGGGTTGCCTTATAAAAACTGCACTCCACGCGCCCGAAACCCATTGAAGAATGGGTAGAGTTGGTTTTGCCTGAGGCGAGTCGCACTCGATGATGTATCATAAACGGATGCAGTCGAAAGGAAGCTATTATGCTCGAACAAGTCGATTTTTCTAACGCAAAAATGCCAAAGGAAGAGTATAAGCCTCAATATAAGGAGCTTATCAGCAAGCTTGTCGTATTGCAGCAGAAGGCACGCGCGGCGGGCGTAGGGCTTGTCGTGCTCTTCGAGGGCTGGGGCGGTGCCGGCAAGGGAAGCCGCATCTCGGATTTGATGTGCGAGCTCGATGCGCGTGCGACATCGGTGCATGTGACTGAGGATTTTGACGTTGATGGTGCCAACAAGTTTGCCGGAAGAGAATGGGGCGTGACTGGTTTTCAACCAGTCATGCAGGAGTTTTGGGAGTCGCTCGGCGAACGCGGGACCATTACGTTTTACGATCGAGGCTGGTATACGGCCGCTATCGATCAAGCCATGTTTGAATTTGCCCAAAGCAGTCCAGATGCGGTCAAGAAGCTCGCGAAAAAGACGAAGGATCGTCCGCTCGTCGAGGATGGAGCGTCAAAGGCGCGCGGCGAGTTCCACGGCGACATTGTGGCGAGCTATCAGCGTATCGCCCATAACTTCGAGCAAATGCTCGTCGACGACGGTTATGTGGTGATCAAGTTGTTCGTGCATGTGAGCAAGGATGCGCAGAGCAAGCGCCTCAAGCGGCTGCGCGAGAATCCGAATACCGCCTGGCGTGTCTCGGACGAAAAACTCGAGGAGATCAAGCACTACGACCAGGCATATCAGCTTTACGATCGCCTGCTCGAGGCGTCGAATTTTGCGTTTGCTCCTTGGACGCTCATCAATGGTGAAGATAGACGTACTGCAAATTACCAAATCGCGCAGGCTCTTGTGAACGCCATAGAGCACGAGCTCGCAAATGCCCCGGATGCCGCTGCCGAGGCGGCTAAGGCCAAGGCAGCCGCGAACTCGGCGCGTGCCGCGGCTGTGGCCGCAGGAGGTGCCGAAGGCAAGGTCGTCGATGATGCCGGAGCGGTGCGCGCTGCTGCTGAAGCTGAGGCTGCGCTTCAAAAAAGCCAAGCGCCTCGCGGTTCGAACTACATCATCATGGCGGGCTACCCGCAGATAGACCATGATTTGCCGAAGCCTTTTATCGACAGCGACGAAGAATACCGGCTCAAGCTCAAGTACGAACAAGAGCGATTGTTCGAGCTCGAGCTCGAGATGTACCAGAAGCGCGTTCCGTTGATGCTCATGTACGAAGGTTGGGATGCAGCTGGGAAGGGCGGCAACATCAAGCGCGTCGCGCAGGCCATCGATGCGCGCGCATATACGGTGTACCCGTCGCCAGCTCCGACAAAGCCTGAGCTTATGCATCCGCATTTGTGGCGCTATTGGACTAAATTGCCGCGGGCTGGTCATGTGGGCATATATGATCGAAGCTGGTACGGACGCGTGCTCGTTGAGCGCGTCGAGGGATTTGCCTCGCCCGATCACTGGGCGCGCGCTTACGACGAGATCAACGCGTTCGAGTACGAGCTCGTCCAGTGGGGTGCCATCTTGTTGAAGTTTTGGGTCGATATCACGCCCGACGAACAGTTGCGTCGTTTTGAAGCTCGTCAAATCGATCCGACCAAGGTATGGAAGATTACCGAGGAGGACTGGCGCAACCGCGATAAATATCCGCAGTACAAGCAGGCCGTTAACGACATGTTCCGCCTTACGTCGACGACGTTTGCTCCATGGATTGTGCTCGAAAGCGACGATAAGAAATATGCGCGCATTCAGGCGCTTGAGGCTATAAACGAGGCGCTCGAAAAGAGACTCCATCGCGCTTAGAGATGCGCGGCGAGTGGCACGATGTCTGCGGGCGGACGGCTCGGTATTCGACCGATCTAGCAGGTTTGTCCAGGCTCGTGTTGGCGAGAGGGCGAACTGTCGCGACAATCAGGAGTTGAGAGATAAGGTTCAATTTACATGGCCCGTCATATCAGATACGAGTACGATGCGTACGGCATGACACCAGACGCTCGAGCTGCAGAGATCGAAGAGATTCTTGAGCAAGGTGCACGTCGGCGCCGAAGGCGTTTTTGGACCATCATCCTCGTAATAGCCCTTCTGGTGCTCATAGGCGCGCTCGTTGCACTTGGCGTTATTGGCTATAGCTATATTCAAGGTCAGCAGAAATACGACAAGATCTCTGATATTGCTGATGTGGGCATGGAATCGAACGCTGCGGCGCAGGTCGAAGATATCGCGTCGATTGAAGTCGATTGGGACGCGTTGCGCGCCGCCAATCCCGATACGGTGGCCTGGGTCTACATTCCGCACACGGTTATCAATTATCCTGTCGTCAAAGGCGAGGACAACGACCACTACCTCTATTACGACTTCGATGGCGAAGCTGGCTGGCTTGCCAACTACGGCGCGATATTCATGGACTATCGCAACAAACCGAAGTGGCGTGACGAAGCTTATTTCATCTACGGGCATCATATGAACGACGGCTCTATGTTCGCCGATATTGCGGGCATGGAGGACCAAGCGCGTTTCGACGAGTGCCGAACCGTATTCCTGCTTTCGCCAGAGGGCAATTTCCGTCTGCGCACGTTCGCGATTGTTCATAGCGCACCTGATGAGCTGCTTGTGCAGACCGTATTCAAAGATGACAAAGAGCGAACAGAATACATCCAGGACAAAATGGATCGCTCGCTTGCCAAAGTCGATGATGTACCAGCTGCAAAAGATATCGATCAGGTGTTTGTCTTCGCGACGTGCGACGCCGGCTCGTGGGGGCGCGATGTGCTGTTCGCATACGTGGAGGAAACGTCGGTAGAAGGCCTCGAAGGGCTCGAGGGTCGCATCGGAATCGGCAAGAACAGTGAGGGTGTAAAAGAGTTCGTGGAGGATGTTAAGGAAACCTCGTAGGTAGCGGATAGGAGCGCGGCTAAAAGATTTCCCTGCAGCCACGGCTCCTTTAAGGGCGTGTGCCGCGGATGTAGCGCGGCAGAATGGGAGTAGCTATGAGCGATCAGCAAGAATCCGGACAGGTGACATATGCGCAAGCAGGCGTCGATATCGAAGAAGGTGCACGCGCTGTAGATGCGATTAAACAGATTGTTCACTCGACGTACAGGCCCGAAGTTGTAGGAGATATCGGTGGGTTCGGAGGGCTTTTCTCAATCGCGATGGCCAAGGGCATGGAGGAACCGCTGCTCGTGAGCGGCACCGACGGTGTAGGCACGAAGCTTAAGATCGCGCAAATGCTCGACATGCATGACACCGTCGGTATAGATTTGGTCGCCATGTGCGCCAACGATATCTTGGCCACAGGTGCCGAGCCGCTCTTTTTCCTGGATTACGTGGCCGTTGGAAAGCTCGATGCCGAAGCGATGGCCAAGATTGTCGGCGGCATAGGAGAAGGCTGCAAGCAGGCCGGCTGCGCTCTCATCGGCGGTGAAATGGCAGAGCATCCTGGCGTGATGGACCCGTCCGATTACGATCTTTCGGGCTTTTGCGTTGGCATAGTCGATCGGCCCAAGATGCTCGATCCCGCATCTGTGCGCGAAGGAGACGTGCTCGTGGGGCTCGCGTCGAGTGGTTTGCACTCGAACGGCTATTCGCTCGCGCGCAAGGTTTGCCTGGAGGGGCGTTCGCTTGAGGAGGTGACGGCGCCCGTCGATGAGCTCGATGGCCAAGGCGTAGCAGAGGCGCTGCTCACCCCAACGCGCATCTACGTGAAGCCGGTGCGTTCGGTCATGGATGCATGCCCTGGAGCTGTGCGCGCCCTTGCGCACATTACCGGTGGCGGCATTACCGAAAACCTAAATCGGGCGCTTCACGATGCCGTCGATGCAGTGGTGGAGCTCGGCACATGGCCCGTGCCCGCCATCGTCCGCTACACCTGCGAGGCTGCGCATCTGGTCGAGGCCGAAGCGCTCAAGACGTTTAACATGGGCTTGGGCCTCGTGCTGATTGTGGATGCGGAAAGCGTTGACGAGGTGCGTGCGGCTGCCGAGGCTGCAGGGGAGAAGACCTACGTCGTCGGGCGTATCGAAGCAGGTAGCGGCATCGTTCGTTATGAGAATGAGGGCACGTTGCTGTAACGGCAAAAACAATCCTTCTGTGCGTATTGGAGAAAGTTATGGCAAAGAAATTGAAAATCGGCGTTCTCGTCTCCGGGAGCGGAACCAATTTGCAGGCAATCATCGATGCAGCAGCAGACGGACTTCCCGTCGAAGTAGTTCATGTGGTCTCGTCACGCCCTGATGCGTACGGTATAAAACGCGCGGAGGATGCAGGTATTGATACGCTCGTGCTCAACCGAGCCGAATATGCAGATGCGGAAGCGGCCGATCGAAAGATTGCGCTAACGCTCAAGGAGGCTGGTGCGCAATACGTTGTCATGGCTGGTTATATGAGGATGGTCACGCCAGTGCTGCTCGACGCTTTCCCCAATCGTATCTTGAATCTGCACCCTGCGCTGTTGCCGTCGTTCGTCGGAGCGCATGCCATACAGGATGCGTTTGACGCTGGCGTGAAGGTTACGGGGGTGACCGTGCATTTTGCCAACGCCGAATATGACAAGGGGCCGATAGTGGCTCAGCGGGCCGTCGAAGTGCTCGAAAGCGATACCGTTGACGAACTCGAGTCGCGCATCCATGCGGTTGAACATGAGCTTTATCCTCAAGTCATCGGCTGGATAGCCGAAGGTCGCGTATCCGTAGGCGACGACGGAAAAGTCCATGTTGCGACGCAATAACAAGATGCGCCTTGTTTCAAAAAGAAAGGATTTACATGAAACGGGATACACTTCAGGCGATTATCGAGGATCTTGAGGAAGGGCGCATTCCGGTTATTACGCCCGTAGACGTGCCGGCGTTTAGCGCTGAGGCGACGGCAGGAAACGAGCGCATTCCGGCTGATTATCTCCAGGTGCTAGCCAAAAGCCTCACGCGTGAGGATGTCCCGACGTTTGAGCGCGCCCTGAGGGCGATTGATGAGGGGGAGCTTGCGTGGCTTGGCTTCAAGGTCGTTTACGATCCCCAAGTTGCCATGGGAAAATCAGGCGCGGGAATGACCAAGGACTACGGTGAGGTCGGCTCTGCTGACGGAGAGCCGCTTGTGTTCTTCTGCAATGATGCAAAGGAGATCGTTTGCTCGCGCGAGCCATCGAAGCGCGATTTATTCCAGATGAAGGACGTGACGCGAGGGCCGTCCATGCACAACGAGCAATTCGAAGGATTGACTTGGGCAAGTGTTGCTTTGTTCAACCCCGTGCGCGTATGGTTGCTCGGTGCTTCCGATGTTGCAGTCGAGCTAGCGCCGCTTGCCGCCCATGTTGGCTTCGACGTCGTCGTAGTCGATTATGATGAGGCCTACATTAACGCTGCTCGTTTTCCGGGTTTCGAGTGCATAAAGCTCGATGGCGGAAACTTCGACCAGCTCTTCGATATGAAAGCGGATCCGCTCGATTACGTCTGCGTGCTGACCCGAGGGCATATGTTCGATCCCGATAGCTGCATTTGGGCTGCTCGCGAGAGAGTTCACTATATCGGCATGATGGGTTGCGCCGGAAAGAACACGGGCGTGCACGATATCGTGACGGGCGCAGGCGTAAGCGAGGAGCAGTGGGAGGCTATCAAGCGTCCTATCGGCTTGAAATTCGGTGCTAAGACCCCTGCCGAGCTCGCCATCGCCATCGTCGCTGAGCTCATCGACGTGCGTTACAAACAGCGGTACTCCAAAGAGGCGCGCGACCGCCACGATAATTCACTTGGCCGCTAGGGCGATGGGTCGTGGCCTGTATGTCACTCGGGCCTGGGCTATGAGTCGCGCCCCTGGGGCAAAACTCATATAATATTTGTGCAGCACTAACAAACCTGCTAGAATTCGAATTTGTATAGACTGCTGCTTATAGATTCGAGAAATGTAGGCACGGGCGGCAAAGCGGAAGGATAGTCATGGACGAAACTGGAGTACTTGGTCTACTCGACGAGCTGTCGATCCTTTTAGAAGACTCCAAACCGGTCGGATTTGGCAGGAACGGAAATCTTCGACAGGTAGATATCGCGGCTGCTTTCGAGATAATGGACGAGATTCGCGATGTGTTCCCGAGCGAATTTGCCCAGGCTCGCCAAATAGTGCGCGAGCGCCAAGGCCTGCTCGATGACGCTGAGGCTGAAGCTAACCGAATGGTAGAAGATGCTCGTTCGCAGGCAATGACGATTGCAAGCGAGCAGGAAATCGTGCGCATTTCTCAGCAACAAGCAGATCAGGTGCTTGCTGATGCTCGTGAGCTCGAGCGCCAGACGCGCGCGGGTGCTGAAGATTATGCTGACGAGGTTTTCGGACATGTTGAGCAGAGCCTCGACACGCTTCTCCAGAACGTTCGTCGCTGCCGCGACCGCCTGAACGCAACCACGATGGGACACTAGGCGGATCTGCATGGCTGATGCATGCATAAAGATTCCTGCGGAGCTCTTCGCATTGGCGGAGAGCTCTCATTTTGAAGGTATGCTTGATTTGCCGCAGCTTGCGGTCGGACCAGATGATTACCTCTTCGAAGAGCCGCTTGCTTGGGCGGTTGACGTGACAAATACCGGTTCGGCACTGCTCGTTTCGGGCACGGTCAAGGGAAGCGCGCATTGTATGTGTTCGCGCTGTCTTGATGATGTGGCTTGCGAATTCAATGGGGATATCGAGGGTTTCTTCGTCATGCAGGAAGCCGACCTCGACTACCTCGACGACGATGAAGATGCTCCAGGCGCAGATGAGTTCGATGTGCTGCCCGCAGATCACATTATTAACTTGCAGCCTCTGATAGAAGCGGCGCTTATGGTTGAAGCGCCGACGATGCCGTTGTGTCGTGAAAACTGTGCAGGTCTTTGCCCAGTTTGCGGGGCGAACCTCAACGAGGGTGACTGCGGTTGCGGAAAGGACCCCGATGTTGCTGCCTTCGACGCTCAGGCGAACCCGTTTGCGGTCCTTGCCGATTTTAAGTTCGACGAGGACGTGACGCGCGGATAACATTCGGCACTTGCGTGTGTGCATGCGAAGATATGGTGATGATTAAATCACTTCTTGCACAAGGTATAGGGGTTTGCTACTATACTGTTTTGCGTGTTTCAATGATTTAAAAGCCGTTTCGCAATATGAAGCGTATATTGAAGGAGTTAAGAGATGGCAGTACCTAAACAACGTATGGGCCGTATCCGCACCCATCAGCGTCGCAGCACCCATGATCGTATCGATGCTCCAGCACGTTCCACGTGCCCGCAGTGCGGTGAGGTTAAGCTTCCTCATCGCGTGTGCCCGAACTGCGGCTATTACAGGAACCGCGAAGTTATCGAGACCGAATAACTTGTTGGGCGTAGTGAATTTGACGAACCTCCTGGCCGTATAGTGCCAGGGGGTTTTATTTGGTTTGGGCGATAGTAGTTTGGCGCTGAATCGTTTTGCCCCAGATAACAGCTCAGGTAGGTGTTGTTTCGGGCAAAACGAGTCAAGCGCATTGGCATTGATTGGACTGAATATGGCTGAAAAGGTGACGATTTCGGTTGACGCGCTGGGCGGAGATAACGCTCCTGGGGTCGTTTTGGAGGGCGTTGAGCAAGCGCTCGCGCTTGACGAGGACCTGACTGTACTCTTATGCGGTCCCGCTGACGTTGTCGAGCCTTTTTCTGCCGCTCATGATCGCTGCGAGGCGGTCGCCACAACCGAGGTAATCGGGATGGCCGAGCATCCGGCCAATGCTGTGCGCAAGAAGAAGGATTCCTCAATCGTCGTGGGATGCCGCTTGGTCAAGGAAGGTCGAGCGCAAGGGTTTTTCTCGGCTGGTTCGACAGGGGCCTGCCTAGCGGCCGGTACTCTCGTAATCGGAAGAATCAAGGGCGTTTCGCGTCCTGCGCTCGTGACGGTCATTCCGTCTCCTGGCGCATCACCGGCCAAATCGGTTGTGCTCTGCGACGTGGGCGCCAACGCAGATTGCAAACCCGAATACCTCGTTCAGTTCGCTGCAATGGCAAGCGCGTACGCAACTAATGTCCTCGGAATCGCCAACCCGTCCGTCGGCCTTCTCAACATTGGCGAGGAGGAGGAGAAAGGTTCCACCTTCGCCCAGCAGGCACACGAGCTCCTGAAGCAGAACTGCCCCAATTTCCAAGGTAATGCCGAAGGGCGTGATGTGCTCGATAGCCCCTTCGATGTCATCGTGTGCGATGGGTTCACTGGTAACGTATGTCTCAAAACTGTGGAAGGGACCGCAAAAGCCCTGCTTGGTGGCCTGAAGTCGGTCTTGAAGAGCTCGATGAAGACGAAGCTTGCAGCCCTTGCGATAAAAGGCGAGCTCAAGGAGATGCTCAGCGCCATCGATCCCGATGCAATGGGAGGTGCGCCGCTGCTTGGCGTAAAGGGTGGATGCATCGTCGGGCACGGCTCTTCAAATGCACGAGCTATCAAGAATGGAATTTTTGCGAGTGCGACCTTCGTGCGGTCGGGCGTTTCTGAAGTTATCGCGCAAACCGTGTAAGACTGACGCTACTGCCAAACTTTCCAGTAAAATTTAATCCAAATGCGCTTCAAAGCTATTCCTACATAGCTTTGTTGCATGTATGCAAATATACGAATAGTATGGCCGAAGCGCAACTGAAGGCTCTTGCGCTCTGGCCATGCTGATTCGTCGTTCATGTTGTACGATTTGTGAGGTAGTCTGAGCTTTGAACGATGAGCAATGCAGAAATTACGAAGCAGCGCAGCGCATAATCGGTCATGAGTTTTCGAACGAGCAGCTGCTGCTTTCGGCTATAACGCACCCTTCAGCAACGGAGGGGCGTTCGGTCAAGTACTCTTACGAGCGACTCGAATTTCTTGGTGACAGCATCTTAGGTGCCATCGTCGCGTCTATCGCCTTCAATACCTATCATGATTTAGACGAAGGTGGTCTGACCCGTATCAAGGTCGCTCTCGTGTCGGGAGCGAGTCTTGCCGATGTCGCCGACCATCTTGGGTTTGCCGATGTGATCATGTTCGGCTCATCCGAGCAGGGCACAGGCAAACGCGGTCTTCACTCTGCGCTCGAGAACGTCTACGAGGCCGTCGTCGCGGCGCTGTACCTCGACGCTGGGCTCGAGGCAGCACGCGCATTCGTGGAACGAACCTTGATTGGGCGTATGTCTCTTGATTTGGCCAAAGAGCCCGAGAATCCAAAAAGCGCGTTGCAGGAAAAGCTCCAGGAGGACGGTATAACGCCGACGTATCGCCTTGTGGAAACGCAGGGACCTCCGCACGATCGCACGTTCGTGGCTCAAGTTTTCGCCGGCGACAAGGGTCTCGCTCAAGGAACGGGGCGCACAAAAAAAGAAGCCGAGAGCCAAGCTGCCAAAAGCACGCTCGCACGCTTGGGTGAGTTTTTTGGCTTGGGTCTTACGGAGGACGAACGTTCGGAGCGCGTAATCGCACAAGCTCAGGCTAAAGCTGATAATGTCGCTGCTCAGGCGCAAGCCAAGGTCGATAAAGTCACTGCCCAGCAGCAAGCTAAGGCCGAAAAGGCGGCTGCGCGCGCCGCGGAAGTCGCCGAGAAGGAGCGCCTGAAAGCCGAGCGGCGACAACGCGCTCTAGGCGCAGGCGACAGCGAAGGCTAAGGTGGCTCGTGTACCTCAAGTCGCTTGTCCTAAAGGGTTTCAAATCGTTCGCTGACAGAAGCGTGCTTTCGATGCAGCCTGGCATCACTGCTATAGTCGGTCCGAACGGTTCGGGGAAATCAAATATATCCGATGCCGTGCTTTGGGTGCTCGGTGAACGTTCGGCTCGTAATCTGCGCGGCCAGGCTATGGATGACATCATCTTCGCCGGGTCTGCTGCGCGTAAAGCTGTTTCGGTCGCCGAAGTTGAACTGGTGCTCGACAATTCCGACCATGTGCTACCAGTCGATTTCGACGAAGTTGCCATAACGAGGCGAATGTACCGCTCCGGCGAATCGGAATACCTCGTCAATGGCGTTATAGCACGACGTCTTGATGTGCTCGACATCCTGCACGATTCGGGCCTCGGCACTGGGACGCATTCTATCATCTCGCAGGGATCGCTCGATTCGATTTTGCAATCGCGCCCCGAGGATCGCCGATCCCTCATCGAGGAGGCAGCCGGCATCCTCAAGCACAAGCGCCGAAAAGAAAAATCCGAACGCAAGCTCGAGCTCATGCAGAACAACCTCGATCGTGTGCGCGACGTCACCGCGGAAGTAGGCCGGCAGCTCGCGCCGCTCGAGCGCAAGGCCAAGCGAGCCGAAGCCTACAAGAAGGCAACGGGCGAGCTGGCCGAAGTCAAGCTCGCACTTGCCGTCGACGATTTGCGCAATCTGCAAAAGCAGTGGGATGAAATTTGCTCTCAGGAACAGCTGGCGTCGACCGAAGTCGACGCAAAGCGCGAAGCGGTGGAGGTCGCGGAGCGGGCCGTAAACGATTATCAGGAGCTCATGCGGCGTACATCCGAAGACGCAGGTGTCGTTGCACGGCGGCAGCGCCGGGCGTCTAACTTAGGCGAACGCCTCGATAGCGCGGAGATGCTCGTTAGAGAGCGCTGCCGCGCGGCACGGGCATCCTGCGCCGACTTGGAAGATTCGCTCGGCAGCTCTCAGCGCCGACGTGCTGATGCGTCAGCAGAACTTGCAAGCTCGAAAGAACAGCTTGCCGAAGTGGCGCAGCTCAGCGAACGAGCGGATGCGAAGGTCTCCGAATTGCAGGCGCAGCGCAAGGAAATCGATAAGAAGCGTCGTGCCCTCGAAGACACTATTCATCGCCTTTCGCGAACGCTTTCGTCATGCGAGCGCGATCTCGAAAAAGCCCATCGCCAGCAGTCCACGCTCAAGGAGTCGCTTGCGAGCGGCATGGCTCAGGTCAAGATTGTCGAGGCGCGCAGGCAGGAATTCGAAAATGACCTTGCCCGCGCGCGCGAAAACCACGAAGCCTGCAGCAAGGCGCTCGCTTCGGCTTCCGAGGCGTTGGAGGACTTGGCCTCGAAGGATACGCGCGCGAGGGAAGAGCTCGCAGCGCTTTTCAAAAAGCGCGATCATGCGCATTCCGAGCGAGACGAGGCGCAAAAGGCGACCCGTCTTGCGCAGACCGAAAAAGAGGCGGTCGAAAAGGCGCTCAGGGCGAGCCATGCGGATGATCCTGCTCTGGGTTGGCTCATCGAGCATGCTCACGAGTTCGAAGGGGCGCTATCTGCTGTTTCGAAGGCGTTCAAGGTGTCGCGCGGACTCGAATCGCTTGTGGAGCGCATGTTGGGAGCAGATTTGGCTGCGCTTTCGGTAGATGATGCCGACTGTGCGCAACGCGTGGTCGAGGCGCTCGTCGAAGGGAACCGTCCAGGAGATGTTGGGATGGTTCTTCGCGCCGATGTGAGCGGGAATGAGGGTCTGCGCTACGAGGGATCGATCGGCCATGCTCTCATGGACGAGCTTACCTATTCTGACGAATCGCGTCCAATCGTGGAAGCACTGCTTGGCGATGTGGTCCTGTGCGATACAGCACATGAAGCGTTTGCGGCCCACCGTGATCAAGCGGGGCCGTGGCGTTACGTTTCCC
>CADBQL010000101.1 GCA_902796815.1 uncultured Coriobacteriaceae bacterium
AGGATGTAGGATTCGAACCCACGGAACCTTGCGGCTCAACAGTTTTCAAGACTGCCGCCTTCAACCACTCGGCCAATCCTCCGCACTTCTGATGTCGAATGAGCTAGCGACTCGATGCCGAAGCTCGTTCTGTCGTTTCGCCTTGCATGACACAACGATTGCGACGCTCAACCATACAACGACGTAACGAGGTAACAGTATAGTTGATTCTTAACGCAAGCGTAGCCAATCATCTTATAATAACCGCATGAATGACGAAGAATACATGCGCATGGCACTCGACGAGGCCCAAAAAGCAGGCGCGGATGGCGAGGTCCCGATCGGAGCAGTCGTAGTGTACGAGCCCATCGACCCGGGCACGCGCCGACCGCTCGCCGAACCGCGTGTCATCGCGCGTGCGGGAAATCGTCGCGAGCGGGATCGTAATCCAGCTGGGCATGCTGAATTCGCCGCAATGTCGGAGGCGGCCCACGAACTGGACGCTTGGCGGCTGGAATACTGCACGGTTTACGTCACGCTCGAACCGTGCATCATGTGCGCCGGGCTCATGCACCAGGCGCGCGTGCGACGCTGCGTATACGGCGCCCCCGACCCAAAAGCCGGCGCACTTGGCACGTTATACCAGATCAACGCTGACGAACGCCTCAACCACACGTTCGAGGTCACGCCAGATGTATTACGGGACGAATGCGCGGAGCTCTTGCGAGAGTTTTTTTCCGCAAGAAGGAAGGCCCGCAAAAGAGCCAGCACGACAGCACAGCTAGAGCAGGAACGAGCAGAAACTACCACCCCGCCCGAAGCTGAAGACCGGGAAGCTTTTATGGGGTCAGCCGCCTCAACAAGCGCCTTGCCCGCCGAACCGTCCGAAACGTCATAGTCGGAGAAAAGCCTCCCCCTATGATTCGACATGAGAAACGAATTGAGCCATGACCACAAAAGCCGCATCTGGCACAACCGACATAACCGCCGACGCCGTCGCCTTGCAGGAGCGCGATGATTTCCGCGCGCAAGGATGGCTCAAAATCATCGCGCCTGCGAAGGTAAACTTGCATCTGGCCATCGGCGCACGCCGCGATGACGGTTACCACAATGCCGTGACCATCATGCACGCCCTGACCTTGCACGACATCGTGTACATGCGTCACATGGTACCCGACACCCCCGAGACGCAGGAAGCGCTTGAGCAGGGCAGGCCTTTTGTGCGCATGGTCTCGTGCGGCGATGTGATCGCGCCGGATGTGCCCATCGAGCAAAACATCGCCGTGCGCGCCGTCATTGAGCTTGCCCAGCAAATCGGACGCGACAACGCCGCCCTGCAGCTGCGCATCGAGAAAAACATCCCCGCGCAAGGCGGCTTGGGCGGCGGTTCGGCGAACGCGGCCGCAGCTCTAATCGGCGCCGCACACCTGTGGGGACTTGCAGCCGACGACCCCGCAATCGAGCGGGCAGCGCAAGCACTCGGCAGTGACGTGGCGTTTTTCTTGCATGGCGGATGTTCGTGCTACGAAGGCACGGGCGAGGTGTTCTTGCATGCGCTCGAACCGTCAAAACAGGCTGTTGCGCTTGTCAAACCTGCAGGCGGTGTTTCGACCGCACAGGCGTATCGCACATTTGACGAAGCGCCCGCACCCATTCCCGATGAGATTGCCCGCGCAGCGCGCTCGGCGACAAGCGCACGCGAGGTTGCGCTTTTCAACAACTTGGCTGGCGCGTCCGAACAGCTCATGCCCGAGCTCGCACACATTCGCGCCTGGCTCGACGAGCAACCCGGCGTCGAAGGGAGCCTTTTGTGCGGTAGCGGCGCAACTACATTCGCCCTGTGCGGTGACTTTTCGCAAGCATGCGCCGTCGTCGCCGAGGCCCGCAAACTGGGATACTGGGCTCGTGCAACGTCATTCGGCTCGCTTCGCGCCATGATAGTGTCGACGTAAGGAGTGCCATGATTCGCCTGTATCGCATAATTCCGCTGCTCATACTGATGGCCGTCGTGGCGGCGATTGTATACGTCATCATGTCGTTTCGCTACTCATCTGACCGGGCAAAAGATGCGCTCATCCGCGTTTTCACATGGCTGACCATCGTGCTTTCGGCCTTCTTCGCGATTGCAACGCTGTATGCAATCTTTGAGGACAACACGACGGTAATCGAGCTAGCCGGCAGCTTTTTGGCCACGACGCTCGTAGGGCTCGGTATCACGCGTATCTGCAATCACGTGTTTAGGAAAAATCACCCGCACTACGGCGAAGAAGTCGCACAAGCAACCATCGTGAATGAGTCGATCACCAGCCGCTTTGCTGAAGCGTTCAAGCAAGCGCTCGGCCAAGCGCTCAAG
>CADBQL010000102.1 GCA_902796815.1 uncultured Coriobacteriaceae bacterium
GCGTTCGCAGTCGATTATGTCGCTGTCAGGGGCAAAGCGCACGCCCGACATGTACACGGAGCCGTCAGCGACACAAACATCGGTGATGGCATCGATGGGCGAATCAGCTGTCGTGCAACTGACGACGCCGGTCAAATCGCCGTCTGCGTTCATGATGAGCGCTCGCCGCGATTCGGTATCCGCCACGACCGTTAACGTTCCGTCTGAATTCGCGACGGTCGGTGCATCGAGCTGAATTGGAGCGAAAGGTGCTGCTGGCAGAACCGTCCCATATGTGACGAATAGTACCGCAGCCGCGAACACGGCGCACGCTATCATGGCGATATGTGACATCCGGGCTTTTTTCATAGGGGCAAAACTCATTCGGCAGCTCGCTGCCGTCCCGTCGCTCGGCACCCGGGAGGGCGCGCGCCGGCTTGGCTTCGCGCTGCTGCGCAGCGCTGCAGAATCGCCGGCTGCGCGCCCACCGGGCGCCCGCTTCGCTAATGAGTCGCGCCCCAGGGGCGGTACTCATCCCCAATGAGTTTTGCCCCTGGGGCAAAACTCATTCTGGGGCAAAACTCATTAGCAAGGGGGGCGGTACTCATTCAGGGATGCAGCTCCGTTTTCACATCACGAGGAGAGCAATGCCGTATGCGGCGAATGCGGCGACCCAGGCGATGGCGCATTGCAGCACGACGATGCCGCATGCCCACTTGGCTCCGAGTTCACGCCTGATGGCGGCTATGGCGGCTACGCAAGGCGTGTAGAGCAGACAGAATACCAGGAAGCTCAGAGCTGCGGCGGGGCTGAGGGCAAGAGAGAGGGCGGCCGGGCCGTCGAAGAGGACGGACAGCGAGGACACGACGGTCTCTTTTGCCATGAAACCCGAAATGAGAGACGTCACGAAACGCCAATCTCCAAACCCGAGCGGCGCAAACAGCGGTGCCATGACGTTGCCGATCAGGGCCAAGATGCTTTCCTCCGGGTTTTCGACGAGCACGAGCTGCGGGCTGAACGATTGGAGGAACCAGACGATGATTGTCGCGACGAAAATGACCGTGAAAGCCCGCGTTATAAAGTCTTTTGACTTGTCCCACACGAGACGCCCGATGCTCTTCGCTGACGGCATGCGGTAATTGGGAAGCTCCATGACAAACGGGACAGCCTCGCCCTTAAACGCGGTCTTGCGCGACAGAAGCCCTACGACAATCGCAATGGCGATGCCAAGCAGGTACAGCCCGACCGTAACCCAACCAGCTTGGTCGGGAAAGAATGCCTGCGCCACGAATCCATAAATCGTGAGCTTCGTCACACAGCTCATGAAGGGCGTGAGCAGCACCGTCAGCTTGCGGTCTCGCTCGGAGGGCAGCGTGCGCGTCGCCATCACAGCTGGAACCGTACACCCGAAACCCATGATCATGGGCACGATCGAGCGTCCCGACAGGCCCATCCGGCGCAAGCTGCGGTCCATGAAAAACGCCACACGCGCCATGTAGCCCGTATCCTGGAGCAGCGAGAGGAAGAAGAACATGATGACGATAAGCGGAAAGAACAGAAGCACCGTACCGACCCCGTTAAACGCACCATCGATCACGAATGACCTCACAACCGGGCCCGCATTGGCCGCCACAAGCGCCTCGTCGGCAGCGGCAGTCGCCGCATCGACTCCCATCTGGACATAACCTTGGAAAAACGGACCGATGATGTTGAACGTGAGCACGAGAATTGCCGCCATGATGAGCACGAACAGGGGAATCGCCGTGAAGCGGCCCGTGAGCAGGCAATCGATTGCCGAACTGCGCGCGTGCTCCTTGCTCTCGTGCGGCTTGACCACCGTCTGCGAGACGACTTTTCGAATGAAGGTGAAACGCATGTCGGCAATCGCCGCCGATCGGTCCAAACCGCGCTCCTCCTCCATCTGCACGATGATATGCTCAATCATCTCGAGTTCGTTTTGGGAAAGCTCGAGCGAGGCGAGCACCTGTTCATCACCTTCCGCGAGCTTCGTCGCGGCAAACCGTACCGGGATGTCAGCACGCACAGCATGGTCTTCGATGAGGTGCATGATGCCGTGAAGGCAGCGATGGACGGCGCCCCCATTATCATCCGCACCGCAAAAATCCTGCCGCCCCGGGCGCTCTTGGTAATGAGCAACGTGGATCGCGTGGCTGACGAGCTCGTCTACGCCCTCGTTGCGTACAGCCGAAATGGGAACGACTGGAATGCCCAGCATATTTTCCATCTCGTTGATGCGAATCGAGCCGCCGTTTCCCTGCACCTCGTCCATCATGTTCAACGCGAGCACCATCGGCACGTCGAGCTCCATGAGCTGCATTGTCAGGTACAAGTTCCTCTCGATGTTGGAGGCGTCAACGATGTTGATGATGGCGCTCGGCTTCTCCTCGAGGATGAACTGACGCGAAACGATCTCCTCGCTCGTATACGGCGACATCGAGTAAATGCCGGGCAGATCGACGACGTTCGTCAACGGCTTGTTTTTGATCTGGCCTTCCTTGCGGTCGACCGTCACGCCGGGAAAGTTCCCGACATGCTGGTTCGAGCCGGTCAGCTGGTTGAACAGCGTCGTCTTGCCGCAGTTCTGGTTTCCTGCCAAAGCGAACGTGAGAACTGCATCGTCGGGAAGGGGGTTTTCGTCGGCTCGGGAATGATAGCGACCACCCTCGCCGAGACCAGGGTGTTCTGCATCCGTTCTGTGCCGTTTGGAGTTGGGTTGCGAGCCCGAATCGTCAAGCTCTTCGAGCGCATATTCTATCTCGACGTTTTTCGCATCGTCAGCACGCAGCGTGAGTTCATAACCGTGAATGCGAAATTCCAACGGGTCGCCGAGAGGTGCCCGTTTAACGAACTCGATCGCTGCACCAGGCAAAACGCCCATATCAAGGAAATGCTGGCGCAGCGCCCCCTCGCCGCCGACCGATATGATAACGGCTCTCTTGCCTTCTTCAAGCGTATCGAGCGTTGCCACGCTGTCGATCGTCACATGTTGGCTGGTCATGCTAAGCCCTGGACTTTCTTAAGTTTTCGCGATGCGAACCGCTCGACGCGACCCGTTCGCGCTGCGCGAACTTTTACCGCATATGACCATCACAGACCCTGCAAAGGCCATGCGCTATCGTCACGCACCCTCCCTCTGTTTCAGCTGTATCGTACCTCATTTGGAGAGTACGACAAAACGAAAAGCCATGCGCATTGCCTGAAACGCAAGCAATAATCTGCCCATCCCCAGTTGTTTCAATCTGTCCCTATTGATGAGCCCGGATATCAGACAATGCACGAAGC
>CADBQL010000103.1 GCA_902796815.1 uncultured Coriobacteriaceae bacterium
CCCCATGTGCGCTGCTCGTTTCCCGAGGACTCGCCTTGCGCATGTGTGAGGATGAGTTTTGCCCCAGGGGCAAAACTCATTGTTGACAACGTACGTATGTTTGTGTACGATGAAAAACCACCGACGAACGGACGTACGTATGGACCTCATGGCGAAACTCGATATTCTGGCCGACGCCGCTAAATACGATGTCGCCTGCACATCATCGGGGTCATCGCGTTCCGCACAAAAAGGAAAGCTCGGCACCGCGCGGGCAGCCGGATGCTGCCATAGCTTCACGCCTGACGGGCGTTGTATCTCGTTGCTGAAAATACTGATGACCAATGTATGCGTGTACGATTGCGCTTACTGCTCGAGCCGTCGAAGCAACGAAGTGCCGCGAGCGGCGTTCACTCCGCAAGAGCTGGCAGATTTGACTATCGAGTTCTACCGGCGCAACTATATTGAAGGCTTGTTCCTCAGCTCGGGGGTCATACAATCGCCTGATTACACAACTGAACTCATGATTCGCGCGTTGTCGATTTTGCGGCATGAGCACGGGTTTCGCGGATATATCCATGCCAAGACGGTACCAGGCACATCTCCTGAACTCATCGAGGAACTCGGACGATTGGCGGACCGGCTGAGCGTGAATTTGGAGCTGCCCTCCAAGCAGAGCCTCGCCTTGCTTGCGCCTCAGAAGTCGCGCCAGAACATCCTCGAACCCATGCGGCAAATTCGCGACAGCATCGCAGAGGACGCCGAGACGCGAGCGGTCGTGCGACGCAAGCCCACCATCTATCAACGCCAGGTACGCGTTGCCCGCAAGTACGAGGCATTTGCACCTGCAGGGCAGTCAACGCAGATGATTATCGGAGCGACGCCCGAAAGCGATTTTCAGATTCTTAATCTTTCTGCGGCGTTGTATTCGTCGCTCAATCTCAAGCGCGTATTCTTCAGCGCCTATCTACCAGTTAACGAGGATCCGCGCCTACCGTCAACTGATGCGGTGCAGCTCAACCGCGAACACCGACTTTACCAGGCTGATTGGCTCATGCGGTTTTACCACTACGAAATTGGTGAGCTCATCGACGAAGCGCATCCTTTTCTGGAAACCGATATCGACCCCAAGGCCAACTGGGCTTTGAACCATCTAGACCTGTTCCCGGTCGAAGTCAACACGGCGCCGATGGAAGTACTGCTACGCGTACCAGGCATCGGCCCAATCGGTGCGCGCAAAATCATCAAAGCGCGTCGCACAACTACGCTACGCGAAGATGAACTGCGAAAGCTCGGCATAGCCTATAAGCGCGCACGCTATTTCCTAACGTGCAACGGTGCGTACGGCGGATCGGGCGTAGCATTCTCGCGCGAGTCGCTGCATGCGCTTCTGGCTGCGCCAATCGATAGCGGCAAACACGGACGCCGCGCAAATAACGTGTTGCCCGGGCAGATGAGCCTGTTTGAAAGCCCAGAGCTCTTTTCGTATGATTATGCGTTATCCCATAATGAGACCCGCCTTCCAAACGCCCATAGCGAGATAGGCCCAACAGCTGGTGCAATTCAATATGGAAAAGGCACCCGTGATTCACACATCCAAGAATCCGCGATGCATGCTGCCTGCGATCGGAAAGATCATGGCTCGGTAAATTGCTCAATTTCTGATGGCAATAACCGCAATAGGAGCGAATGCACGCTCGCCGCGACGCAGGCCGAGCCGGCTGCACAATCGACTTATGGGAAGGTGCTTGCCGCATGGTGATATCAAGAGCAACAACCGACCCTGTAGCAGTCGAGCGCGAGCCACTCGCGAATGTGGCATATCTGCACGACGGCTCACTCGAAGGTTTTCTGAGCTGCGTGTTCGAAGCGTACGTACAACACGAGGTGCCTGAAGACATCGTAGACGAAACACGCTTCGAGCCGCGGCTCGACCAGTCATCATTTTTCGTACAGACTGATTACGATCGCGCGCTTCGTGTGCGACGCGGAATCGAGCGCGAGGCGGGAAGGCGGGCATTTGGCGCCGTCGTTCGCGCGATTGCCAACGACGATCCGCACGCAGGCGCGGTTGTGTTCCGGTTCATCCGCTACATCATGGACGCACATTCGGGCCGCAACAAGCGCAGAAACGTCCTCAACGACCTGGCAAACCCCATTGTCGGAGACCTGGTAGCGCTCGAGCGGCATGTCATAAACGAAGAAGAAAAGATGCGTCAGTTCATCCGATTCTCACATCTGAAAAACGGCGTCTGGTTCGCCCGCTGCAATCCCAATGCAAACGTAGTTCCCCTGATCATGCACAACTTCGTGAATCGTTTCAACATCCAGCCGTTCATGATCTACGACGAGAATCACCACGTTGCCGGCGTCTATGACGGCAACGATTGGAGCCTGGTGCGCGACGAAGTTATCAACATCCCATCCCGCACTGCCGACGACGCCTACGTCGAGGCGCTTTGGCAACACTTCTACGATTCGCTCAACATCGAAGCACGTTACAACCCCGAACTGAGGCGTCATTTCATGCCCGTACGCTTCTGGCGGAATCTGCCCGAAGTCTCTTCTCGAAAAACGACTGCGCTCCAGCCAAGCTAACCCGACAGTTCGCACCCCTAAGACATCGCTTGCGGAAGGCCGGCCCGCGAACGAGTCGCCCTCCTGGGGCAAAGCTCATCCCAAATGAGTCACGCCCCGTGGGCGATGCTCATTGCGCTCCAGCGCATCGCCCACGGGGCCCATCCGCACGAATCGCGCTTCGGGGCGCCGCCCAAAATGAGTCACGCCCCAGGGGCAAAACTCATCCCAAATGAGTCACGCCCCAGGGGCAAAACTCATCCCTAGAGTTCTTCGCGGTAGCGATCCATGACGTCGCGGAAAAGCTCGGTTGAACTAGGAGGCGTATACACAATAGCGTTCGCGCCCGCCTGTATGGTAGCGCGGATCGATTCGCTGGTTTTTCCTCCAGAAGCCATGATGGGCACACGCGGATGCTCGCGGCGAATTTTTGCCACAATGCTAGCCGTATTCGCACCGCCAGCGACGTTGATAATAGAGGCGCCGCTTTCGATGCGCTCTGAGACATTGGCTTTTTCGCTGGTCACCGTAACGACAATCGGAACGTCAAGGACACGCGCCGCTGCTCGCAAATCGTGGTTGGGAATAGGCGCGTTAAACACAACGCCCATCGCGCCCTGGTTCTCTGCATCCATCGAAAGATAGACGGCGCGCATGCCCTGCGTAATGCCTCCGCCCGTTCCGCAAAACACAGGCGCCGCAGCAGCATGAATAACCGCCGCCGCAACCGAACGCTGTGACGTGAACGGATAGACGCAGAAAATCGCGTCGGCATCGCAATTCTTGATGATGGCGATATCCGTTGAAAACAACAAGCTTTTTATCCGCCGACCATACACGACGATTCCCGTCGCTTCCTGGATTTCTGGCGGCATGTGCAAAATGTTATGGCGCAGGCGTGACTCGATAGGCGGAATGCCGTCCTCTTCGGCTCCTTCGATTTCGGGAAGAAGCGGTTCTTCTTTTTCTTTTGACGCATTTCGCCACTTCAAAATCGCCATGTCATCTCCTATCGCACGCTCAATGCAACAGTATCTCAGAATGAGTCACGCCCCAGGGACAAAACTCATCATCCCAATGAGTCACGCCCCAGGGGCAAAACTCATCATCCCAAGGACAAGACCCACGAGTCGGCAGACGGCAATCGCCGAACAAGCCATTTCCCAAAGGCAAAACCGTCACGCAAGCATGTCGCATGTCCATTGGGCGGCGACCATGGAACCTGTGACCAACACGCTTTCGTCAACCGTATAGTAGCAACTATGCTGGGGATACTCGGCCCCGATGGCAGGATTATTGGTTCCCACGAACA
>CADBQL010000104.1 GCA_902796815.1 uncultured Coriobacteriaceae bacterium
ATCCCCTATCCGACACACCTGTGCAATTTGTGCGCAGACCGCGTCATGGAAGGCCGCCTGCCAACTTGCGTACACCATTGCCAGGCTGGCGTTATGGAATTCGGTCCCTATGATGAACTGGTCAAGCTGCTTCCCGATCAGCCGAAATCGGTAATCTGGGCAGTCTAGAGAACGCTTGCGTTCGAGCGAGCGAGGCCCGGCTCTCGAGGGAGCTGGGCCTTTCCGCCTTCGAGATAGGACATAGTATGGGATGCATGGTCTGCAACCCCTTCTGCGGTAGATGCCGCCCTCCGCAGCCGAAACCTATAAGGTGCCCCTCGTGTGGTAAGCTTGCCATTGCTAGGAGAAACGACCCCTGGGTGTGCAATCACTGTCATGCGGCGTTGCCCGCCCGCGATAAGCTGAAATGCAATTGGTCAGGCATGTTATGTGATATTCCCTGCATGTACAATACGTTTCCGAACGAAACCGGCGAGTACCACCCCTGTCGATGGCCGCGTAAACGCACGGAATAGGCCGAATCGCGTTTGAATGGTGTAACATTTACGCAAAGCTAACTTCTGGCGGAAGACAAGTCGATGAAGTTTCCCTTGAGCATAATTGCGGACTACCTTGCCGATGAAGGTTTCACCATTGCGCGCAAACCCAAAAATCTATCGGCGACGTTCGATTGGATATCCACGCTGACGTCGCTCGATGCCGATTTCAACGGACGCATGCTCATTGTGGCCTCGGCGTACTCCAGAGTTTCACCCGACGTTCCAGCCGTTCTCGTGAGCGTAGGCGAAGCTACTACCGATCGCAACAACGTGTTCCTCATCACCCATACAAATGTTTTGCCGGGAGTCATTGCGGAACGACTTCAGATGTATCTGCGCGAGATTTATGTGTGGATCGAGGATATGCACCATATGCTCGGGAGGCATTGTACGTGTAGTGATCTTTTGGAGCGAAGCGAGCCGGTGCTGAAGAATTACATTAGCGTCACCGATTCGACGTTTTCCTATATCGCGCATACTCCTCACATAGGGCCAATCGAAGAAGCAAGCCGATACCTTCTCGAGCACGGCCGTTATAGCAAGGAAGTCACCGACACCGTGCGCACATCGGGTTTGGCCGAAATGTGGGCAACCATGATGACCACGAAAGTGTACGAGAGCAACCCCATTGATCCATTGCCTTCCATCGAGCATGTTTATCACCTGAACAACCAGTACGCAGCTCATCTCGTCATGGTGTGTCCTAAGAGCATCACCAAAGGGCAAGAGTTCCTCTTCGGACTGCTCGTCGGACCGATTGGTACCGTGCTCAGCAGCAACTGGGAAACGAACAACCCGTTCAAGCAAAACTACAGCACCTTCATTTCGAACCTGCTCAACGAAGACGCTAGTAACCGTAAGGTAACTTACGAGCAAGCGCAGATACTCGGCATTCCCACCGAAGGGCTTTTCAAGATATGCGTCATTGGCGAAACATGGCGCGATGGCAGCTCTGCACGTTTCGCTGCGCGCACCATGACTCATTTGCCTGAATGCAAGGTTATCGTAAAAGACGACCTGCTTGTTCTGCTGTTGTGCGTCGGCGAAGGGCAAAGCAAGCGAAGGCTGTCGAGTTTGGAAGAACGCGTTTTCGAGCTCGTGGAGAGTCTCGATACGCAAGTGGGCGTATCGAGGAAATTCTTCGACCTCATGGGCGCGTCGGGTGCTTACGATGAGGCGAAGATTGCGCTTCACTACGGCAAACTTCATTACAAAGATTTCCTCACGCCCGGCGAGAACCATGAGAACAACTCGAAAACGTATATCTATCGATTCAAACGCTACTTGCCCTATTACGTGGGCGATCCTAATCCGAACAAGAACACCTTCTTGCAACGATATGGTCTTGCAGCCCAGATTTTAGGGAGGATCGAACAAGACGACGTCGACAACGCAACCCACGATGCGAAAATTTTGCGAGCGTATCTGTATTCGGGGTACAAGGTGAGCTCAACGTGCGAGATGCTTGGGATGCATCGCAATAGCATCATGTACCGACTGAGGCATATCGAGAAAACTTACGATCTCGACTTGAACGATAACGATGAGCGCATGTTTTTAAACGTGCTGTTCTTGCTGCCGCGCTAGGTCTGTTTCGTTAAACCGCTTGCCTTATCGATAGGCTGATGCGCTAGCTTGCTGATAGCCGATAGGTGATGGAAAGGGGAGTGCAGTGAGCGGAAATGGCATGGTCGCATATCTTGTGCGGCTGCTCGTCGAACGGGCGCTTGGGCTCGTGCTCTTTCTGCTTGGCTCTGGCTGGGTCGTTGGACCGAGGGGCGTGCTCTGGTTCGTCGTCTACTTCGCTGCGGTGGGCTCGGTCATCTGGGTTTACCGCACGGCGCCCAAAACGATGCAAGCCAGGCTCTCGATTGCCGAGACCAAAGACGTGACGCCTGCGTGGGACAAGATCCTGCTCGCAGTGTTTTGGCTGCTCAGCTACTTCGTGGTGTACTGGGTCGCGGGGAAGTCGTGCGAGCCTGCACTGCCCATAGACGCCGTCGCTGTTATCGGCGTGGTCGTCTACCTGCTGTCCTGCATCCTCACGGCGTGGAGCCTGTCCGAGAACGAGTACGCGGAGGCCGTCTCGCGAGTGCAGGGCGAGCGCGGCCAGCGCGTGTGCAGCAGCGGCCCTTACGCTTTCGTCCGGCATCCCATGTATTCCGCGATCGTCATGTGGTGTGTCGCGGTGGTCATGGTGTTGCCGAGCGTGTGGGTCGCTTTGGTTTCGGGAGCTGTTGCTGCGGTTATCGTGGCGCGCACAGCTCTTGAGGATGCGATGCTCGCCCGCGAGCTGCCAGGCTATTCGGAATACCGGGCTCGCGTCCGCTGGCGGCTCGTTCCGTTTCTTTGGTAGG
>CADBQL010000105.1 GCA_902796815.1 uncultured Coriobacteriaceae bacterium
CACAAGCCACCTTCGCAAAAAACCCTCATTCACGAACGAGTTGTATTCCTGTTGCACTCCTGCCCGCACAATGAGTCGCGCCCCTGGGGCAAGACTCATCGGCGGCAAACGGCTCGCGCCCCGGGAATGAGTCGCGCCCCTGGGGGCAAGACTCATCGGGGAGAGGCTCATCGCGGGATGACAAGCATCCTCAGGAACACCCGCTAGAACAAGCACGACTCGATGAGGTCTTTTCCTCGCAACGTTTCGATCCAAGTGGTGGGTATGGCATCGTAGCCGTACACGATACCTGCAAGGGCGCCGGCAACGCAGGCGGTAGTATCCGTATCGCCACCGAGATTGACCGCCGATAGCACGCATTCCGAATAGCTCTTCGTCCTGGCCAGACACCAAAAAGCCGCATCGAGCGTGTCGAGCACGTAGCCACCCGAACGAACCAGATCGCGCGGCTTTTCCGAAGAAAACTCGTACTCGTCGAAGCCGGCGTCCGCAAGCGTGTCCGCAACCGGCACGCCCGAAGCGAGGCGGCGCGCCACTTCAACGAAAACCACGCACGATTCCGTTGACGTCTTATGGGCGTGCGTGATAGAAGAAACCTCGCGGATCTTTCCACGCCCAGCATCCACGAAGGCAAGCGGGACGATGCGCATGAGCGACCCATTGCCATTGTCGCGCTCCCCCTTCAAACCGTGCCCGCGCCTCAAAGCGCGCGACACCGTAATGCCCCGGTCAAACACGATGCCATCGACGGCATAGGCGCCTTCGTCCATCCACCTCACAAAACGCTCACGCATGTCATGCGTATCGACCTCGCCGCCGTTCACGCGCAGGCTGTCGCAAGTCGCAAGCATCATCGACGTATCGTCCGAAAACGTACCCGCTGGCTGGTGGTGCGTACCATATCCCACCATGTCCGTGCACGAGAACGTACCGCGCGCCTTGAACTCGAACGGGACGCCGAGCGCATCGCCTACCGCCGCACCGTACACCGCATCCCTCAAAATTGCCACGACATGCTCCTTTCGCACGAAAAACACCGTCTTCTGTTTGGCTGCGTCCTTCACAATCACCCAAGCTCAGCCGCGAGGGCTCCCTGCAACGCAGCTGCGTAGAAAGAATCATCAGCCATGAGCGCGTTGAACGAGTCCCCGTACGCATCGAGCTGTTCCCCTTCAATCACCACATGGCAGGTTATCTTGGGCGCGTTCGTTTCGTAATCTTTTGTGCGCCAAAAACCGATTCGCGCCCTCTCATCCTGGAATTTTTCCTCATCAATCAGATATACGATCACGTCACCGAACTCGGCGTGTTTATACCCAACTGCCTCGTAAATCTTCCGCGCCAAAGCCAAACCACGTTCAGGCAAGTCATCGTCGATGGGAAGATCAAGCCCCACCTTGAGCTTCGGCTGGTCAAAATGAACATCGCTCCCCGGTGCTACCTTTTTGACCGCCTCGACAATCTCGTCGTATTCAGCAAGATCTTCGATCTTTAGCATCGCATTCGCAAGCGGCATGCCGTTTTCGATAATCTGGCAACCCTCGTATGCGAGACCGTTTGGCATAAGGTTCCATGTCTCCATGCATGTGCGGAAAAACTCAAGCGGCACAAGCGAATTGCCGTCCGTAACCGACGTTCCGTCAACTGCCCTGATATCGTCGAATAACAACCCGCCAAGATCATCGGTTCCTCGATAGGTTCCCACAAGCACCGTGAAGCTATTGAGAAGAAACGATACCGAATCGCCTTCGGATAGATGAGACGAGAATTTGATGATGCCCTCAGTCGGCTTCGTCGCCTTCCCCGTCATGGAGCTTTTCCCTCTAACTGCGATACGCCAACCACCATCCGATAGCTGATCGAATTCGAACCTAGTCAAATCCAATTGCACCGCCACCTCATGCCCGTCAAAGAACAGGCTGCAGCCGTCGATCCCGTGGCATGACGCTGCATGTATCTCACGAGCAAAAACCGAGTCCAACGAGGTCTCGATTACCGCGTAACGCTTCATCCCGCTACCCGCCATTGCTTCATCCAAATGGCCAAACGCATAGGGAATGTCCAAGGCGTCAAAGCGGCGCTTCAATCCCGTATCCATGTCGAGCTGGACGCCTTCGGCGATATCATCGGCGCTAGCATGCGTGCCGTTTGAGTATTCGAGCACGACGAGTTTTCCCGACAGCTCAGACGAAGGCACCTGATTCTCACCCGCTGACGATTCGCTCCCAGGCGTTTCCCAATCGACGAGGCCGTCGAGCATCATCGTAAAAAGGAAGCCGTCCGAAAGCGCATCATGGGTGTAGTTGTACTCAACTACCTTGAGCAGGTTGGGGACCTTACCCTGACAATTGTCGACGAAAAGCACAGCGTTTCCATTGCGAATCACGCTGCCGTAATAATAGTAGTTCGACGTGTACCCGACGTCCTGGGACACTGCGAGATCGTTTCCCCATTCGTCGAGCTTTTTGGCGTTCTTTTCCATGAATTCGTCGGTCAGCGTCATCCTCACGACTTTGTAATCTTCGGGAAAATCCTCATCGAACGCCGATGTGTCGAGGCCAGGAAGCGGCCCGTCTTCAATAGCAACGCTTTTGATGCAGCTGCGAGGCACCAGTATCGGCTCGGCGTCGCGCGAAGGCACGCCGTTTGCAGCCTTGCTCAGATACACCTCGATCGGCCTTACCAAATAACTGCACAACGCCTGCTTGACATCCAGATTGCCAAAGCTAGATTTGGGAAGCTCCACGATGTAGCGGCCAGAGTCTTCCGACCAGGCACACACGTCCTCACCTGCAAAAACGTCGAATCGCTCCTTGACGGTAGCAAGATCGCCCTCCAAATCGACTTCGGAGGCGCTTTTCGATGGATTTGCACCTTGATCGGGTGAGAGGTTCGGGTTCGACGAGGATGACGAACTGGAACCCTGCGCCGCCCGCAAGTCTCCGCTCGACGAGGCGGGTGTCTTTGCCTTTCTTTCGAGGACGAGCTTCACCGTGTCGGCGGCAACAGGCTCCTCTGCATCTTGCCCACCGTCGGCACGATACGAACCTGTATGCTTGACATAGGCATTTTCGTATCCTGCAGCGACCACCTTTTCGAGCTGCGCTTCGGCCTCAGTTCTTGACGCAAAACAACCGGCCGAAACCGCATACCATTCGTCAGCGTTGAGATTCGACCAATCGCTCGTCTGGACAACAGTCGCGTCAAACCCGAGACCGGACAATTCATCGGATTGTTCCTTCGCGCTTTCTTGATCCTGGAACGCGGCAACCCATACGCCCCAGAACGGAGTCGTATCATCGGAATGCGTTGAAAGCGCAGCAAAGGCTACCGCTGCGGCGATTAGGATTGCAGCGAACGTTGCGACAATGGCAATGGCCGCGCGTCGTTTTCGGCGCGTTGGAACGGGCTTCGCGGAACCGTTGCCAGCAGATGGAAACGTTGAGGCCTGATCGGGCGAAAACGCCGCTTCGGTGACGCGCCCCTCCTCAGAGGAGTGCCCTTCCTCGGCGCCTTCCGCCGCGCGATCGCCGCTCAGCGCCCTGCCCTCCCGTGCATTTGGGCTCTTCTCCCCTGGCGGGGTGAGCGCCGCGCCGCCCTCCACGGCGTCGGGGCACATCTTTGCTATGGCGCGCGCGAGATCGGGTGCGCAAGCTTCGGCAGAATCGTACTCCGCGCATTTGAGCGCTTGCAAACGCGCAAGCAAGGCCCTGGTCGCAACGGATTTTTCGCACTCCTCGAGCAACACGGGAATCGTAGGTTTATCGAGCGTTAACGCCTCGTTGAGCTCTTTTCGGCAGCTGTGCGAAACCTGCGAAGCCGACGAGACGAACGCAACAAAAACAGAGCACCTATCGAGATGGCCCTGGATTACCAGCGGCCATTCCTCGCCTGGGTCGATGCCCTCGTCGTACCACACGCGAACGCCCGCACGCGCTAGGCCTTCGATAATTGGAAGAACGACCGCATCATCCTTATGGCAGTAGCTCGCGAACGCGAATGCGCACGTGCCTTCGTATGCTTCCGTCCTGCCGCCTGCCATAACGTATCGCGCTTACTCCTCGAATCTGAGCATCTTGTCGAGCTTCAGGCTGCTCAACTCGCTTTTCACGTCATCTGAGCATCGGAAGAGAACCATCGAGCGGTGCGGCTTGCCATCGAAATACCGCCGCTGCACTTTTACGAGTTCCTCGCACGCCCTTCCCGCGATGAAGCTCGTATCCGACAAATCGAGTACGATATTATCGCTGACAAGGGATAACGTTATGAGTTCGTCGAGGAAATCATGGATTGCCTCTTCGGTAATCTTTCCCGAAACGGCCATGGTAGCCCGTGGCGGTCCGAACGTTTCTTCCATCGAGCACAACATCTCGCCCGATTTCCCGACTATCGTGAGGACGTCGCCATCTATCATGCGGGTCGTCATGTCAATCGCCCCGCTACAAGTTGCTGGAATCGTCGCCTTGAGCATCCAATCGGTCGCGAAAAGCCGCGTAACCGCTCGCGGCGGAAAGCATCTCGAGCTCGTCGTCGTCCATTTCCTGAACGGCGTCGCCGAAAAACCGCTCGAAATCGTAATAGTCCTCGAGCATCGATTCGATACTAGATTTCGGTCTGTTAACGTCCGGCATAACGCCCCCTTTTCTGTTGCTGCCATTCTACTTGCGTTTTGAAGCCCTGGCAAACCCTCGCGTACCATAGCTGTATACACCGCCCGCGCGCGAGCATTACAAAATAGATTGCGCTATCAGGCATGCGAGCCATGCCCCAATGAGTCACGCCCCTGGGGCAATACTCATCGGCATGCCGCCCCTCGCCCGTGAATGAGTCACGCCCCAGAATGAGTCGCGCCCCAGGGGCGAGACTCATCGGCGCGCCGCCCCTCGTGCAAATGACTTGCGCCCAAATGAGTCATGCCCCAGGGGCGAGACTCATCGGTGCGCCGTCCCATATCCGGCTGAGTTTCACACAATTAACGCGCAAAAAATTCTTCACAATTTTTTCGACCTGGGGTTTTCCAATTGTGAAGATTTTTTTGCGCGTTAATTTCTTTTTTGCGCGGAAATTTCTTCTCACTCACACGTTCGCCAGCTGGGAAAAAAGGCCGCCCTCGAGCATGAGCTCGTCGTAGGTGCCTTCCTGCACGATACGGCCAGCGTCCAGCACGATGATGCGATCGCACTGCCTGACCGTGCTCAAGCGGTGGGCTACGATGACCTTCGTGGCGGGATGGCGCTCGACCGCACGGCTGACCGCCTGCTGGGACGCGCCATCGAGCGCGCTTGTCGCCTCGTCGAGCAAAAGGATCGACGGCTCGCGCACGAGCGCGCGGGCGATGAGGATCCGCTGCCGTTGCCCTTCGGAAAGCGCGCAGCCTCCCTCCCCCACGCGCGTCGCGATACCCATCGGCATGCGCGAAACGTCGCCCAAAAGCCCGACTTCGTCGAGGGCGGAAAACACAAGCCGCTCGGTTTCGCGCGCATTGCGCTTGGGCAGGGTGAGCATGATGTTTTCGCAGATGCTATCCGGTATGAGGTCATCGCCTTGCAGCACGACGCCCATATGGCGACGCAGATTGCGCACGTCGAGCTCGCGCAAGTCCCGACCGTCGAAGCGTATCGTTCCCTTGTCAGGCTCTTCGAAGCCGAGCAAAAGCGAAAGCAGCGTCGATTTTCCGCATCCTGACGGCCCCACGATTCCAATGCTTTCACCTGCCGCAATATGAAGCGTTACGTCGACGATCGTTGCCGGGCCGTCCGTTTCGTAGGAAAACGTCACATGGTCGATATCGATATCGCCCACAAGCGTTTCTGTTGAAATGCCGCCCCCGGGTAACTCCGACGGCGCTACGGTCTTGGCTTCGGAATCGGAAACACCGGACGGCGCCTGCGCTTGAGCACCATCGGCCCCATCCCCCACGCACCCGGACGGAGCCCGCACCTGACCGCCAGTTACCTCAGTGCCGGCGTTCCCGAACGGAGCCCGCGCCTGCACGTCACCGTTCGCATCGGGCAAATCCTGTGCCCGCGCCTGCACGTCACCGTTCGCATCGGGCAAATCCTGCGCCTGCGCCTGCACACTAGCAACCTCATCAATCGCTCTGAACGAAACGCGAAGCGACCTATATCGCCCGATGCTCCGCGCAATCGAGTGCGCGGCATCAACGAGCGCAACGGCGAGGATGAGGCAAGCCGCGAACGACCCAACGTCCAACGCGCCCAGGCAAGCAGCAACGATACAGAGGGCAAGAGCGCAAACGCCCCCCAACGCTCTCTTGAGGGCGCCGGCGCGTGCATCGCAGCGCTCAGCATGCGACTCAAAGCCGCGCTTCTTGACGTAATGCCTCATGTACTCGTGCGCCGCACGATGCTCGATACTTGCCGTGCGCACTTTTTCGATACCGACAACAAACTGGAAAAGCACCGAATCGGATTCCGATGCCATCCGCAATGCGCCGGAGTCGTACAACCGCCTGCGCTCCTGAAGCACGCAGTGAGCCGCCCCATATGCAACGCACGCCATAATCGCCACAAGAGCAAACGGTGCTGAGTACCACATCAGCTGCGCGGCGAGCAAAACCGAGCAAACACCCCCCGCAAAAAACGTTGCAATCGCTTCGGACGTGCGCGACGAGAGGTGCCTGGCAAGAGAAACCCGACTGGCGAGATCAGCCCATTCGCAACGGCGCAAAACCGGTTGTGACAAGTCAAACAGGCCCAAAATGACCCGGCTCGCCAACTCACTCTGCATGCGAGCTTTCAGATGCGCCACAACTTTCTGCTGGCAATGCGGGGCGACGACGGCCAAAACGACGCCAACTCCAGCGAGCGCGCACGTCAGCGCATCGAACGGAAGCATCTGCAGCACCCTGCCAACCGATGCGGCGATGAGCACCCATGCGGCACTCGACGTGACTGCGCAACCACAGAGAACGGCAACGTCGCGTCCCGTCATGCATTTCAATAGGTTCTGTAACGAAGTACTCGCGCGTAACCCACCGGGATGCGAAGTGCCGTCGGAATTGAGGCTGAAATCGCCGCCGCGCACGAGCTGCTCGGTCTGGGACCGCGCCTCGTCGACGGCGGCAGTCGAGCTCATAATCAAGCCGAAATCCGTCGCAAGCATCCTGCGATAGCAATTTACGAGACAGTCATCAAACCCTTGCCCAACTTCGTCAAAAAGACCGACACGCAGCAGAAAGTCGCTGCGCAAAGGATCGGTTGCCGCATCGGCCATTTCGCAAAGAACGGTAGGCCCCACTGCCGACAGGCAAAACCGCCAGTTCTGGTAATCGGCATCGCGATAGCAAAAAGCCGGAACCACATCGTCCTCCCGAGCCGTGCAGAGCAACTGGCGGCGACCGGATTGGCTTCCTCCTTTGGGAACGATGTAGACCTCAACCATCCCTTCCTGCACCCAATAGGCATTCCCAGCTTGCTCGGTGATAAAGGTATCGCGGTTTGAAAGCTCGATGCGCGCACGCTCGATGGTCATGGCAATCAACACCATCCCTCGCACGTGAGCTCGGCATACGCTCCTCCAGCTGAAAGCAGGCGCTCGTGGGATCCGCTTTCGACAACCATGCCGTCACGCAGGAACAGTACCTGGTCGCTGTCACGCAGAGCGCCCGGCCGATGGGCGACGACGATGCACGAACAACCCCTGCGACGAATGTTGTCGAGCACGTTTCGCTCGGTCAACACATCAAGCGCGCTCGTCGCCTCGTCGAGAATCAAGATCGTAGGGTTTGTTGCGAGAGCGCGGGCTATTTCGAGGCGCTGTCTTTGGCCGCCCGAAAGGTTCGCGCCGTCTTTTTCGAGCAAAAAGTTGTATCCGCCGGGCTTTTGCATGATGTCATCGTGCAGGCACGCATCTCGCGCGGCGGCCACGATGTCGGACTCGAGAAGAGCCGGATTCCATAACGTAAGGTTATCCCTAACCGTCCCCGCAAAGACGGTTGGGCGCTGTCCAACCACCGAAATCGACG
>CADBQL010000106.1 GCA_902796815.1 uncultured Coriobacteriaceae bacterium
TCCCCTTCTTTATAGCAGTCACCAGCGTAAACGTCTTGAATACCGAGCCACAAGGGCGTCCGTACCCACCTTGGCCCGTCGCAACGTTAACCTGGCTTTTGTGATAATCGGATCCGCCGACGATGGCTTGCACATTGCCCGTTTCGGGATCGACGACTGCCATGGCAACTTCCATCGTCTCGTCGCCCAAGCTTTGGCGCTTTGCCTCACATGCGGCCTCCGCTGCTATCTGGGCATCGACATCAAGCGTCGTATAAACCTTGAGGCCGCCCTTCAGAATGTCCGCTTCGGTCAGGTCGTAATTGTTGTACAGCAAGTAGCGCGCATAGCTTGTGAAATACGGAAACGCCTCGATTCCATCGTCCGAGTATTCCCTGACGTTCAATTCGAGTGACTTCTTGCGAGCCTTCTCGTATTGTTTGTCGGTAATGAAATGCTCGTCGTGCATGCGAGAAAGAACGATGTTGCGCCGCTCGATCGCATGATCGGGATACAGCAGCGGATCGTTGTAGGTTGGCGATTGAGGAATTCCGGCAATCAGAGCCGATTCGGATATCGTCAGGTCTTTTGCCGATTTCGAGTAATAGCGCTGAGCAGCAGCTTCGACACCGTAAGCGCCCGAACCGTAATTGATCGTGTTCAGGTACATGAGCAAGATCTTGTCTTTGGAGTAAAGTTTCTCGACCTGGCTTGCAAGATAGGCTTCTCGAACCTTGCGCTTCACCGAAATCTCGTCCATCTCATCCGAGAGTATCGTATTGCGGATAAACTGCTGCGTAATCGTCGAGCCACCTTCGAGCGAGCCGCCCATGATGTTGTTGATAAGGGCGCGCAAAACGCCATAGTAGTCAATACCCGAATGGTCGTAAAAACGCGCATCCTCGATGGCAAGCGTCGCGTTGATCAGGTGCTTGCTGATCTCCTTCATGCGAACGGGTTCACGGTATTCCTGTTGAAATCGCGCAAGTACCGTTTTTCGATCGCTTGCATATACATACGTTGGCTGCGCGGTCGAAAACGCTTCTTCGTTTCGATAATCAGGTAGATCGCTTAGCCAAGAATTGACGGTAACAAGCAAGCCCAGCGCCGCGCTGAGAAACAGAGCGCACAGCACAGACACGATTCCGAGCGCCAGCACTACGCCGCGTCGCTTATTAGTGCCAATCCTATTCTTTACCGCACGCGAACTCATACCCGTCCACCGAAATCGCAGGCTCGCACGTCACGAGCTTTCTGCCGTTAACCTACTCCCCCTCCACGAGCGCCTCGTCAAAAGCCAGCGCCTCTTCCACGAGCTTCAGTTGGTCGCGAATAGCCGAGCGGCCCGTACCGCCCTCGGTCGTACGCGCGTCTGCAATCGAAACCGCATCGAGCGTCTGGGTGATATCTTGTTCGAACAAATCGCTTTGAGCCCTAAAATCCTCAAGCGACAAATCTTCTAAACCGCACCCGCGCTTATCGCACAGCAAAACGAGATGCCCGACGATTTCGTGCGCACGTCGGAACGGCAATCCCTTCTTGGCAAGATAGTCAGCTACATCGGTTGCCGCCAAATACCCTTTGTTAACCTGGTTGTTCATCGCTGCTTCATTTACGGTCATGGTCGAAATCATGCCCGCCATGCAGGTGTAGCAATCCTCGAGGGTACGCGCCGCATCTATGGCGCCTTCCTTATCTTCCTGCAAATCCTTGTTGTAAGCCAGCGGCAGCGATTTGAGCGTGATGAGCAAAGCAACCAAATCGCCCACAACGCGTCCAGCTTTGCCGCGGATGAGCTCTGCAAAATCGGGATTCTTCTTCTGGGGCATGATGGATGACCCGGTAGAGAACGAATCCGAAAGCGTGATAAATCCGAACTCGGACGTAGACCATAACACGATTTCCTCGGATAAGCGCGAAAGGTGCACGCAAGAAACGCTTGCAGCATACGACAGATCGAGCAGGAAATCACGGTCCGACACCGCATCGAGGGAATTCGCCGTTATACCCGAAAATCCCAGCTCATCAGCCGTTGCCCTGCGATCGAGCGGATAGGTGGTCCCAGCAAGCGCGGCGGAACCCAAGGGACACACATCCGCCGCATCGCGCGCTGCGGCAAGCCGCTTGAAATCGCGCGCGAACATCCACGCATAAGCGAGCAGATGGTGGGACAAAAATACAGGTTGTGCATGCTGCATATGGGTATAGCCAGGCAAAATAACGTCGAAGTGCTTCTTGGCGCACTCGACGAGCGCTTTTCGAAGCGCCACGTTGGCCGCCATAAGATCACCCGCACGCTGTTTGGCGAACAAGCGCGTATCGGTTACAACCTGGTCATTGCGCGACCGGCCGGTATGCAACCGGGCCCCCGCCTCGCCGATATCAGCTATCAGGGCTTTTTCCACGGACATGTGGATGTCTTCATCGTTGATGTCAAACTCGAAATCTCCCGCTTCGATACGAGCCTCGATGGCGTCGAGGCCGCGCGTAATTTGCTCGACATCTTGTTCGCTGATGATGCCTTGTGCGCCTAGCATGCGCGCATGCGCCTTCGATCCGGCAATATCCTGGGCATACAAGGCCTTATCGACCGGTAGAGATGCGCCGAATCGCTGCGTGAACTCCGATACCTCTTCGGTGAATCGTCCCGACCATAATGCCATGGTATTCCCCCTGTTTCGGAAAACGAAGCGGGCGGCCGCGCAAAGCACGACACGCCCGCAATAAAACGACGATGCTATTCGGCAGCCTTCATGGCAGCACGATTCTGCGCGCAAACCTTCGCAGGCAAAGCGAACAGCTCGATGAAGCCGGCGGATGCGGCATGGTCGAACTGGTCTTCCTTGTCGTAGGTTGCAAGCGCGTAATCATACAGCGAGTAATCGGACTTGCGGCCGACCACCGTGCAGGTGCCCTTGTAGAACTTGACGCGCACCGTGCCGGTCACAGCGTCCTGCGTCGTGGCGATGAAGCCGTCGAGCGCGGCCTTGAGAGGAGCGAACCACTGGCCGTAGTAGACGCATTCGGCCCACTTCTGCTCGATGCCGAGCTTGTAGTGCAGGACTTCGCGCTCAAGGCACATATCCTCGAGAGCCTTGTGGGCGGTAATCAAGGCGAGCGCAGCCGGCTGCTCGTAGCATTCACGGCTCTTGACGCCCACGAGACGGTTCTCAATCATGTCGAGACGGCCATAGCCGTTACGTCCAGCAATTTCGTTGAGCTTGTAGATGATGTCGATGTAGCTCATCTTCTGGCCGTCGAGAGCGCACGGAATGCCCTTATCAAAGCTAATCTCGACATACTCGGGCGCATCAGGCGCCGCTTCGGGGGAGCCGGTCATCGTGTAGATGTCCTCAGGAGGCTCGTTCCAGGGATCTTCGAGCACGCCGCATTCGATGGCGCGTCCCCACAGGTTGTCGTCGATAGAATACGGCTTTGCGTTAGTGACAGGCACATCGATGCCGTGCTGAGCTGCCCACTCAATCTCCTCGGGGCGCGTCTTGAACGGCCACTCGCGCACTGGAGCGATAATCTTGATGGACGGATCGAGCAGCCAGACGCTCGTCTCGAAACGAACCTGGTCGTTGCCTTTGCCCGTGCAGCCATGAGCAATGTACTTTGCACCATGCTCGTGAGCAATGCGCACCAAGTGCTTGGAAATCACGGGGCGAGACAAGGCGCTGAGCAGCGGGTACTTGTTTTCGTAGAGGGCATTTGCACGGATAGCGTCCGTCAGATACTCGTTGACGAACTCCTCGCGCATATCAATCACGTACGATTCGATGGCGCCGGTGTTGAGCGCCTTCTGGCGAATCGGCTCGAGACCGTCATGCTCCTGGCCCACATCACCCGCAACGGCAATGACGTCCATGTTGTGCTCGTCCATGAGCCACTTAATGCAGATGGACGTGTCGAGGCCTCCCGAATATGCGAGTACTACCTTTTCTCTTTCTGCCATGATGTTCCTTTCGGCAAGGGATAGCCTATCGGACCTGCTATCCCCCTGTTCTTTCCGATTCCGCTTGGCGAAGGCTACGTCCGACAAGGCATTTCGCAAGCGCTTACTCCATCAGGGTAAAGCCCATTCTACAACAGCTCGGCGAGCATACGGATAAGAGCGTCCACATCTTCACGTGTACACACGAGCGGCGGGAGAAAACGAAGCGTATGCGGGCCGGTGGCGTTAAGCAAGAATCCCTTGCCGAGCGCCTCGAGAACGATTGCCGGAGCGTCGTGGTCCTCTGTCAAGTCGACTGCCACCATCAGACCGCGGCCCCTGACTTCGAGGACCTGGTCGAACTTGGAAAGCTGCTCTTGCAGATACGCGCCGACTTGCGCGACGTTTTGCGCGATGCCCTCATCCTCGATGGTTGCAAGTACGGCATTAGCTGCCGAAATCGCCAGATTGGATCCACCAAACGTCGACCCGTGCACACCAGGCTCAAAGATCTGGGCAACCTGATCGCGCGCAGCACATGCGCCCATGGGCACGCCGCCCGCAATGCCCTTGGCCATGGTCACCACATCGGGCAAAACATCAGCATGCTGGAATCCGAACGGATACGTTCCGCAGCGGTACATACCGCATTGGACCTCGTCGAACATCAGCAACGCATCATAGCGCTCGGTCAGGCGACGCGCAGCCTGCAGGTACTCCTCGGTGCATGGATACACGCCGCATTCTCCCTGAACGGGCTCGAGCAGCATGCCGCAAATTTGATCACCGCATTGAGCGAACAACGCCTCGAGAGCGGCCACGTCATTGGCGGGCGTCGGAACGAAGCCGTCAGGCAACGGTTGGAAAATCTCCTGTTTGACCGGCTGCGCCGTAGCGGCAAGTGTTGCGAGCGTACGTCCGTGGAAGCTGCGCTCGAGCACGACGATGAGACGCGGTAAAGCATCCGAGCCCGCCGCCTCAGCCCGTTTGCGACCATGTAAGCGCGCCAGCTTGATAGCGCATTCGTTGGCCTCGGCGCCCGAGTTGGCAAAAAACGTCTGCCACGGTTGGCGCTGCGATTCCTCGACGCGCAGGTTGAGCAAGTCCGAAAGCTTTTGCGCGAGCTGGCCGCGACCTTCGATGTAGTAATAGTTGCTCACATGCATGAGCGTAGAAGCCTGGTCGCTCACGGCCTTAACAAGCGCCGGATGGCAATGCCCCAAACTGACGACGCCAATGCCAGCAAGGAAATCGAGATACTCCTTGCCCTCGTCATCCCAGAGGCGCATCCCCTGGCCCCGCACCAATTCGACTGGCTTACGGCCAAACGTATGCATGACATACGATTCCTCGAGCTGCTTTTGCTGTTCCAATGACATTTCGTTCTCCCTATCCTTAAGCGCGTTTGCCCAGACGTACTTTCCCAAGCATGTTTGGACAAGCGCTATTTGTTCTCAAGTAGCTTACTTGCAAAGTTGCCAACAGCAACGTGCTGACTGTCAGCCTCGCTATTCTCGGCGTACACCGCTGTGCCTACGCCCGAAAGCGTGAGCATTTCGAGCAAAATGGAATGCGGTATCGTTCCATTGATGATGTAGGCCGATTGCACGCCACCCTCAAGAGCCGACACGCACGAGCGCAACTTGGGAATCATCCCTGAAGAAAGCATGCCGCTCTCGATTAAATCGCGCGCCTCATCAAGCGTAAGTTGCGATACCAGCGTATCCTTGTCGTCGAAATCGAGATACAGCCCGTCCACATCGGTCAAGAATAGAATCTTGGTCGCACCCGTGGCAGCCGCTATCTGGCCAGCCATAACATCAGCATTCACGTTGCAATAGCCGCCGTCGTTGCCAATGGCAACCGAGGCGATGACGGGAATGTAGTCAGCGTCGATCAAATCCTGAAGAAGCGCGCCGTTGATGCGCTTGATGCGTCCGACGCGTCCGAGGCCATTCGACATCGGTTCGGCGATGATGGTGCCGCCGTCAACGCCGTTGACGCCTACCGCGATGTTTCCATGCTCGTTAAGCGCGCGCACGAGCTCCTGGTTGACCTTGCCCGCGAGGATGGTACGCACGATGTCCATGCCCTCATCAGTCGTGACGCGCTGTCCATCTTTGAACTCGACGGGAATCCCCGCCTGCTCCATTGCGCGCGTAATGTCCTTGCCACCACCGTGCACGATGATGGGGTTCACGCCTACCGTCTTGAGCAATACGATGTCGGCCATCACATCAGCGCGCAATTGCGGATCGACCATAGCCGCCCCGCCGTACTTGATGACGATAGTTTTTCCGGTGATGCTCTTAATCCAAGGAAGCGCCTCAGCGATGAGCTGGGCGGATTCTTTATCGGTTACGCCATTGGGGCGTGTATCCTTCGAAAGCTTCATGTGCGGTAATCTCCGTTGATCGTTACGTAATCGTGCGAAAAATCGCACGTCCAAATAGCAGTTGATGATGATCCAGCGCCCAAATCGACATCGAGGTCAATCTCTGGGCGCTCGAATCGTCGTAGGGCCTCGTCCTCGTCGAAGGGAACTGGAAGGCCCGCGCGCAGAACGGGAATGCCCATGATGTCAATGCTCACATCATGCTGCTCGAAACGTGCGCCAGAACGCCCAACCGCGCCCGCGATGCGGCCCCAATTGGCATCATGGCCAAATATGGCTGTCTTGACGAGCGGTGAGTTTGCAATCGTGCGCGCCGCCACGTCGGCGTCGGCATCATCTGCAGCGCCTGCGACCCGCACGGTTATCAGGCGAGTTGCCCCCTCGCCATCAGATGCCATCGCACGCGCGAGCGTCTCGCACACTGCACGAAGCGCGCTTGTGAAGCGGTCATATGCCGCCGTTCCTGGTTCGATAGGCGCAGCACCGGGAGCCGCTGCCCCGCTTGCAAACAAGTAGCAGCTATCGTTTGTCGACGTGTCGGAATCAACCGTCACCTTGTTGAAGCTCGTCGCAACAGCTCCTACCAAGGCCGTATGCAGCACATCGGGCACCATGGGAGCATCCGTAGTGATGCATGCGATCATCGTAGCCATGTCGGGCATGATCATACCCGAGCCCTTGCACATACCGCCGACCGTAAACGTGGCGCCATCGTAGCCGATATCCCCGCCATCGAACGAAACCGCGAACTCTTTAGGGTGAGTGTCGGTTGTCATGATGGCGCGCGCCGCATCCGCGCCGCCGTCGCGGCTCAGCGCTGCAAAGGCGTTGGGAACTTGCGAATCAAAAACGTCCAAATTGAGGTGAACGCCAATGACGCCAGTCGAAGCTACCATAACCTCACTGGCAGGACAGCCCAGCGTCTCGCCCGTCATTGCGCATACGTATTCAGCAGCTTCGATGCCCTTAGAGCCCGTAGCGGCATTCGCAGTCCCCGAGTTAACAATCAGACCGCGCGCCGTTCCATACGAAACGTCATCCAGATTATGCCTCGACACAATTACCGGAGCAGCGCAGAACACATTTTTCGTAAACGTAGCAGCACAAGCACATGGCTCATCAGCCACCACCAAAGCCAAATCAAGACGCTCGGGATTTGCCCGAAAACCCGCATGGATGCCGCTTGCCCTAAATCCAAGCGCACTCGTGACACCGCCGCCTTCCACGACATTCAGGCCATCGAGAGCTGGAATGCCACCGGTCAGCGCAAGCGGTTCGTATTCGCTTGCCGATTCACCATGCGTGTTGGCCATAATCCAAAACCTTTCAGCTATGCTGGTATCGCAATCGAAAGCAGGCCAGTCGTCTCGGGAAGACCGCAAATGATGTTTGCGCACTGAACCGCCTGACCAGCAGCGCCTTTTCCGACATTATCGATTGCGCCCGTCGCCACAATCACATTCGCGTGGGCGTTGTAGACAGCCGCGACATGGGCCCGATTCGTGCCCGCCACCGAAGCCGTCTTAGGCTGGCGCCCGCCAGTCAAAACGCAGACGAACGCATCATTGGCGTAAAATTCCTGATACAGGGCATCGAGTTTTTCTTGCGTAACTTCGACATCGCCCAGAGGAATCGTCACCGTAGACAAGAGGCCGCGATCGAGCGGGGCCAGATGCGGCGTAAACACGAGACGCCCTTCTATACCCAGGATCTGTTCGATTTCGGGCGTATGGCGATGGTTCGCAACACCATACGCTTCGAGGTTTTCATCAGCAAAGCAGAAATGCGTACGTTCGGTGGCCTTCTTGCCAGCCCCCGATACGCCCGAAACGGCATCGGCCACAATGGGCCCGTTGCCCGCAAGGCCGGCACGAATAGCCGGAGCGGCCGCAAGCGACGTTGCCGTCGGATAACAGCCAGCACAGCCTACGAGAACGGCCTCTCCCGCCGAACGGCGCTGTGCAAGCGCCTCCAAATCATCCCTGAACAGCTCGGGCAATCCGAATGCGCAACTGGCTAGCAAATCGGTCGCGGTATGTTTGACCTGATACCATTCCTCATATACAGCCGGATCCTTCAAGCGGAAGTCAGCCGACAAATCAACAACCGAAACGCCAGCATCTATGAGCGCCGGCGCCTGCGCGATAGCCGCCGTGTGCGGCACCGCCAAAAACACCACGTCGCAAGAATGGAGCGGCGCATCCTCATGAGAGGAAAACTCTAGCTCGGTGCATCCCAAAAAATTCGGATACAAATCCGATATGCGCTTGCCGGCTAGCTCATTCGACGTTGCAGCAATCAACTCGAATTCCGGGTGCCCCAAAACGCACCGCACAACTTCTATGCCAGCAAAACCCGCTGCACCAACTACTCCAACCTTTATGCTCATGAGAAACCGCCTCGTTCTTGTTTAACGTACAAGTTACAATCGTAGAAAATCCCCTCGTAATTTGCAAGGTATTCACCGTATTTGCCGATTCCGCACTGGCGCGCAATCGTTTTGTAACACAGAATAACTGTTTTGGGCAGCGATTAAAACAACATCGAGGCCCGATCGCTGCAATTCAGCAAGTCAGAATCGAACAAGATGCGCTCGAACACCGCAGGCCGCATGACGACAAGGCATTCGTCATCTCCGTCGAATACGATAACCGGCTCGTCGCTCGACTGCGCAACCCCCACCAATCCCCGAACGTTTTTAACCTCATCAAGGGTGCACGTATCCATGGGTATACCTCCCTCACTACAGTGGTTTTTGCAGGCTTATAAAGTGCCGTCGCCTCAAGCTTAGAACCGTCGGGTCCTCCTGCACAACGGCGCCTGCATCTCATGTCGTTGGTATTGTACCACAAATATCGTACATTCGTTCGATGAGTTTTGCCCCTGGGGCAAAACTCATTGCGCAGGTCAGAGGCCCTTTGGCCGATAGAAAGCCCCGTTCACCATCAATCGGGAAGAAGATTCGTCGAACGTATCGTCCTTATCGGCA
>CADBQL010000107.1 GCA_902796815.1 uncultured Coriobacteriaceae bacterium
CTTCGACGTGATAGGTATCCTTGTCGTCGCCAAGGATCGCGCGATGATAAAGCATTACGTCAACGCATTCGGTCAGGAGTTCTGACGTGTCTGGCCGTTGCTCGGTAAAATCAGCTGTGCTTCGAGGTGTCGAAGCCATTCCGGTCGATGTCGAGATTGCGGTAACGCAAGGGTTTCCAGGGTTCAACGTCGTGGGTATGGTGGACGCCGCGGTTCAGGAAGCGCGCGAGCGCGTAAAGGTTGCATTGAAGGCAGCAGGGTTTCACATGCCCGGCGATAGGGTGCTCGTAAATTTGGCGCCGAGCTCGATACGAAAGACCGGCTCTGGATTTGACCTTCCTATCGCTGTGGGCTTGCTCGTGGCGACCGGTCAGATAGATTCGTCAATCCTGCACGATACGCTTTTCGTGGGCGAGCTATCGCTTGACGGTTTCGTTCGGCCCGTTGCTGGCAGCCTAGCTTACGCGCTTTGCGCTCGAGACGCGGGCCTTGCCCTGTGTTGCTCGATCGAGGCAGATGATTTCATGCCCGTTGACGGCTTGCGGGAGCGAGGCGTTGAATGCTTGCATGATTTGAGGATCATGAGGTTCTACGAGATCGGCAATGGAATCACCATGATGCCGCGGGAGGAACCCGATTATCAAGAGGTTTCTGGAAACGAGGTCGCCAAGCGTGCGCTTCAGATTGCGGCGGCGGGATCGCACGGTTTGCTGATGATGGGCCCACCCGGCTCGGGCAAGACGATGCTCGCGTCCCGTCTCCCGACCATATTGCCTCCTCTAAACGATGACGAGATTTTGCGCGTTGCGCTCATACATTCGATTGCCGGTTTGGGGACGGCTTCAATATGCGCTGGACGCCGTCCTTTTAGGGCGCCACACCATTCAGCTACGGGGCCTGGCCTTATCGGAGGCGGATCGCCAGTGAGGCCCGGCGAGATATCGCTTGCGCATCTCGGAGTTTTATTTTTAGATGAGCTAGCTGAGTTTAGTAAATCAGTTCTGCAGCAGATGCGACAACCACTCGAACAGGGTTACGTCAGCATTTCACGGGCAGACGGAAACGTGGTGTTTCCATCGCGGTTCATGCTCGTTGCTGCATCTAATCCGTGCCCCTGCGGTTATTTTGGAGATCCAGACCATGCGTGCACATGTTCAGCAAAGCAAGTAAACGATTACCAGAATCGCATAGGCGGTCCCCTCATGGACAGAATCGATTTGCATATCGATGTTCGCCGTGTGGCTCCTAGCGATGTCCTCAACCCCGAAGGCGGGCTTTCCTCGGCCAAGTTGCGCGAAGGGGTGATGGCGGGCAGGGAGTACGCATCGTGGCGAGTCTCCGTTGAAGGTGTGTCGACGACGACCCAAGACGTCATTTCCTCATGCCATCTTACCGATGAGGACGAGCGCTTTTTCGAGCGTATGGCCTTGAGCAATCACATGAGCGGGCGTGCAATCGTGCGCACTCTAACAGTTGCTCGCACGATTGCCGATATCGCCCAGAACAAGCAGGTGCGAAAAGCGGATCTATGCGAGGCGCTTGGCTTCAGGATTAGAGATGGAATCGGAGGCTAGCGCTCTTGGCTCGATTCGTCGATTGCTGTTCGCGGGAATGCGAAGAATGACGGGTTTCGAGTTTGGAAATGAGCGAAAGAACCGTCAAGGGAGTTTATGCGCATGTTCCCAATTGGCAAAAGTGGCGAACGAGGAAGGTAGCGTTTCCAGTCTTGTCTGGATATGGGAGGTGCTAGTAACGAACATGAACACGAAACTGAGAGGAGAGCGGTTTGAAATTGCGCTTGGCGACAAATTGTTCCCACCGCAGCTTTCCGTTATCCCGAAACCGCCGGATATGCTCTATGGCATAGGGAATCCGGATGCGCTCGTACCAGGGCTTGCGATAATCGGAGCACGTAAGGCGACGCCCTATGGGATTGGGTGCGCACGTCGGTTCGCGCGAATCGCCGCAGAAAAGGGCGTGGTCATCATTTCCGGAGGTGCACGCGGGTGCGATTCTGAAGCGCATAAAGCGGCAGTGGAGGTGGGGGGTCAGACGGTCGTTGTGCTGGGCGGCGGGTGTGACAAGCCGTATCCTGCAGAGCATTTGGGCATGTTCCAGCGTGTCATTGATACGGGCGGGGCGATTCTCAGCGAGAATCCTTGGGAAACGCCTCCGCTGCCGTTCATGTTTCGCTTGCGAAATCGCATCATCGCTGGTCTTTCGAATGCTGTCCTCATCGTTGAAGCCGGGCTTCCATCTGGCACGTTCTCGACCGCCGACGAGGCGCTCGATGTAGGTAGGGACGTGCTCGTCGTCCCAGGGTCGATTACCTCAGAGACATCGCTTGGGGCAAATCGATTGCTTTTGCAGGGCGCAATGCCTGTCGTTGATGATGAGAGTTTCGAAGAAGCGCTATTCAGAGCTTGTGGCGCTTTGATGCGTCCTGGTGAAATGCAAGCGCTTGCGCAAGAGGTGCACCCCCTGATTGCAGCGGCACAAGCTGAGCCGATGAGCATGGAGAGCCTTCGAGAGCTGGCTGTGGGCTATTTTGGGGAAGAGCGAGCGTACGCAAAGCTAATGGAATTGCTCGTGGAAGCCGAATCTTGTGGCCACATAGCGCGCCGTCCCGATGGACGCTGGGGCCCGATTGTGCCGTGGGCTTAGCCCGAGCCGCAGGAACGTGGTACACTTTCGCCATGGAAAAACAAGTTGTCATAGTAGGCGGTGGCCTTGCGGGAAGCGAGGCGGCGCTCCAGCTCGCAGCACGCGGAATCCAAGTGCGCTTGTACGAAATGCGGCCAACGTGTCAGACCGACGTGCACGTTGGTGGCGATTTCGCCGAGCTCGTCTGCTCAAATTCGCTCAAG
>CADBQL010000108.1 GCA_902796815.1 uncultured Coriobacteriaceae bacterium
CAGATATGGCTCACGGGAGCGGCGAGCTCGATATGGCCCATGCGCTCGCGGCGCACCTTGGCGCGCGTGACCTCTACGCCGCAACGCTCGCACACGATACCCTTGAAGCGGACGCGCTTGTACTTACCGCAGGCGCATTCCCAGTCGCGGGTCGGACCAAAAATCTTTTCGCAGAACAGGCCGTCTTTTTCGGGCTTAAGCGTGCGGTAGTTGATGGTCTCGGGCTTCTTTACCTCGCCACGCGACCAGCTGCGGATGTCCTCGGCAGACGCAAGGGAAATGCGAATGGCGTCGAAGTTTGTGACGTCGTATTCGGTCGTCATTAGTTCTCCTCCCCTTCACCGATGAGTTCGTTTTCTGAAGTTTCGAGGGAGCCCAGGCCTCCGATGAGGTCTCCGAGCTCGGCGGCGATGCTCTCGAGCACGTCGTCTTCCTCTTCCTTCTCGGTCTTAGCAGCGTCGCTGGCCAGGGCCTGGTACAGGGCGGAATCCTCATCCTCGTCGATATCGGCGTCCATGTCGACCGGCTTCATGTCGTGGCCTTCGAGCTCGACGTTGAGGCACAGCGAGCGCATTTCCTTCACGAGCACTTTGAAGGACTCGGGCACCTCGGCAGCCGGAATGTTTTCGCCCTTGACGATGGACTCGTACGATTTGACGCGACCCGACGTGTCGTCGGACTTGACGGTCAAGATCTCCTGCAGCACGTTGGAGGCGCCGTATGCATACAGCGCCCAAACTTCCATCTCGCCGAAGCGCTGGCCGCCGAACTGCGCCTTACCGCCGAGCGGCTGCTGCGTAATCAGGCTGTATGGGCCAGTCGAACGCGCGTGAATTTTATCGTCGACCATGTGGCCGAGCTTGAGCATGTACGTCTGGCCGACCGTGATGGGCTCGCGGAACTTCTCGCCCGTGCGGCCGTCATAAAGCCAGGTCTTGCCCGTGCGCGAAAGCTGCGGCACGAACTCGTCGCGGGCCAGGTCACCGTACTTGGCATGGTTGATGTTGATCAGATTGCGGTTGGCACGCTCGATACAATCCGAAATCTCTTCCTCATGAGCGCCGTCGAATACCGGTGTCGCGACGAAGAACGGGCCATCGACGACCTCGTCGGAATCGTCATGGTCGTCCCAGCCCCACTTGGCAGCCCAGCCGAGATGGTTCTCGAGCAGCTGGCCGACGTTCATACGCGACGGCACGCCAAGCGGATTGAGGATGACATCGATTGGGGTACCATCCGCCAGGTACGGCATGTCCTCGACGGGAAGCACGCGGCTGATGACGCCCTTGTTACCGTGACGACCGGAGAGCTTGTCGCCCTGTTGGACCTTGCGCTTCTGAGCCACGTAGATGCGCACGAGCTCGTTGACGCCCGGTGCCAGCTCGTCGCCAGCCTCGCGGCTAAAGCGCAGCACGCCGATCACACGGCCGCCGGCGCCATGCGGCACCTTGAGGCTCGTGTCGCGGACCTCGCGGGCCTTTTCGCCGAAAATGGCGCGCAGCAAGCGCTCCTCGGCGGTCTGCTCGGTTTCGCCCTTGGGCGTGACCTTGCCCACAAGCACGTCGCCGGGGAAGACCTCAGCGCCCACGCGGATGATACCATCGGCGTCCAGGTCGCTGATCAAGTCTTCGGAGATGTTGGGGATCTCGCGGGTAATCTCTTCGGGGCCAAGCTTCGTGTCGCGCGCGTCGATTTCGTATTCGGCGATGTGGATGGACGTCAGCAGGTCCTCAGCCACGACGCGCTCCGAAATGACGATGGCGTCCTCGTAGTTGTAGCCTTCCCAAGGCATGTAGGCGATCATAAGGTTTTGACCGAGCGCCAGCTCGCCGTGATCGCAGCTCGGGCCATCAGCCAGAACGTCGCCGGCTTCCACGCGGTCATCCTTGCGCACGATCGGGCGATGGTTAATGCAACCAGACTGGTTGGAGCGCTGGAACTTGGGTACCAGGTACTCGTCATATTCGCCATCATCGTTGAGGATGATGATAGTCTGGCCATCGACGTAGTCAACGATGCCGCTGTTCTGGGCTACGAGAATCTCGCCGGAGTCAACCGCGATGCGGTGCTCGATGCCGGTGCCGACGAGCGGCGCGGTCGGGCGCAGCAGCGGCACGGCCTGGCGCTGCATGTTCGAGCCCATGAGCGCGCGGTTTGCGTCGTCATGCTCGAGGAACGGGATGAGCGAGGTGGCGACCGACGTCATCTGGCGCGGAGACACGTCCATGTACTGAACGTTTTCGGGCGCCACCTCGTCGGGCTCGCCGAACTGGCCGGTGTTGGGATCCTTGGTGCGGCACAGGAC
>CADBQL010000109.1 GCA_902796815.1 uncultured Coriobacteriaceae bacterium
AATTAGAGCACTGCCATTTCGCATTTTGCGAAGTAATATAGAAACCGCTTTTCGAAAAGCCGACCGGCTCAGGAGATGCGCCTCGGCAGACGAGCAGAATTGCCACAGGAGGGTGCGTTTCTTGGATCTGAGCCATCGACAAGATCTTGTTCAACAGCAAACGCTCCATCTGACTACCGAGCTTCGTCAGGGTTTGCATGTGCTGCAGCTAAACGCTGCAGATCTTGCTGAATATTTGAATGATCGCATTGAGGAAAACCCTGTGTTCATCGATGCACGCTACGAAAGCTCGCTGCCTCCCCGCATGGACGTGCGTCCTGACGAAATGGCGTTTGACGCACCTGAGGGTGAGGCTTCATCGAGCACGGCCGATGCGAATCGAACTCTGTATTCCGGCCTTGATCGGCATGCGACGCGCGTGAGCGCCGATGCGCTGCTCGAAAGCCGTGGCCATGGAGCGCCCGAACGTTTTGATGGTGAGCGGCGCGATATGTCGCAACGCTCGTTTTCGTTCGATCGCTACCTTGCGGTGCCCGAGACGCTTACCGAGCATCTTATGTCCCAGATTAGGCTCTTGACGGCTGATGAGGAATTGCGAAGCGTCTGCGGATTTCTGGCGGGCAATCTCGATTCGAACGGCTATCTCGCGATAACGGTCGAAGAAGGCTCTGAGATTCTGGGCGTCGATTGCGATAGCATAGAGCGCGCCCTGGCCCTTCTGCAATCCCTGAGTCCCGTCGGCATCGCTGCGCGCAATCTGGCCGAGTGCTTGCGTTTGCAGCTTGAGCATGAAGGCCTTATGACGCCCGTTCTAGACGATTTGCTCACGAACCACTTGAACGACCTGGAGAGAAAAAGTGCCGCGAGCGTTGCGCGCGATATGGGCTTGGCACCCGAGCAGCTCGAAGAGGCGCTTGCAGACATACGCCTGTGCAATCCACGACCCGGATTGCAGTTTGGTTCGGGTGCCGAGTCGGTGTGGCCCGAAATAGTGGTTGAGCGAGACATCGATGGATCGTACGTGGTCAAAACCCAAGATGTGCTTCTTCCCGATCTTAGGATTGACGAGGGCTATCGTGTGATAGCGGATGAGGTTGCCGACAAATCCACGGCACGCTACCTCAAGGAAAAGCTGCGCGAAGCCGAAGGGCTCATCGAGGGTGTTGCTTTCCGTAAAGAGACTCTGTACAAGGTGGCCTGCTGTATTACCGAATTGCAGAGCGAATTTTTTGATGAAGGCCTCAGCCGGCTCCGCCCTTTGACGATGACGCAAGTCGCTGATGCCGTGGGTGTTTCGGTTTCAACGGTAAGCCGCGTCGTCAACGGCAACTACATGCAGACGCCGCGAGGAACATTCGAGCTGCGCTTCTTCTTCCATGGCGCTACGGCGGCAGAAGGGGCGGTCGAGGTGTCGGCCCTGAGCGTCAAAGAACGCATCCGTCAGATCGTCGACGCCGAAAATCCGTATAAACCCCTTTCTGACCAGGCAATAGCAGATGCCCTTGGCGACGAGGGCGTCGAAATCTCGCGCCGCACCGTTGCGAAGTACCGCGACCAGCTCGGTATCCCTGTCCGTGCCGCTCGCAAGCGCGCATGAAAATGAGTCATGCCCCTGGGGCGTGACTCATTCAAGGGGCGCGGCTCATCCCGCATGAGTTTCGCCCCAGGGGCGAAACTCATTTGCGAGGTCAAAGCGGCAATCTGGCAAAGTGAATCAATTATCTGCAGAAGCATCCGCCCCAATTGGGCGCAATCGCCGATAATGAGTCATGCCCCAGGGGCGTGACTCCTGATTGAGTGCGATCGCCGATAATGAGTTTCGCCCCAGGGGCGTGACTCATTGCTACGGCTCCAGCGGGTTGAAATCTCGCCCCCACGAAAGGTTATGACGCGGGGACATCTTTGCGTTTTTCGTTGTGGAAAGCAGCGGCGTCATCGGGTCGGGAAGCGCGTTTTCGGGCAGCATCATGGCGACGACGTCGAGCCGATGCCGCCGAAGCTCCTCTTCGTTCGCGTTCTTCGCGAAATCGAGCAGGGTGCCATGTAGGTATTCGCGATCTGCCGGGAGTTTCCCGAACAGGCGCATTGGCAAAGTTGCCTGCGTGGCGCTGAATACGGTCTCGCATGTGAGGTTTTCGACGAGCGCTGCTAGCTCGAGGAGGCGCTCTTTTTCGGTTGCTTCGACGAACGTGCCATTGCGGACATCGTCGGCAAGCGGGCTGCCAGGCAAGACGGTGAGCGATTCGGGGCGGATGAAAGCGGGCTTTATCTCGTTGAGCACGCGTGCCGTCTTGATGGCGCTGTATTGGCCGTAATTGTGGCCACCGAGACCATTCACAATGCTGACGGTGAACCTCAGGTTGGCCTTGTTGAGCTTGGTGCCTTCGCGAAGTATGTCATCGGATGTAAACCCCTTATCCATCAGCGAAAGCAGGTGGTCGTCGCCGGTTTCAACGCCGATGAACAGGTTGTCATACCCCGCATTGGCGAGCGAACGGAGCTGTTCGATTGATTTACTCGCGATGTCGTCCACGCGTGCGTAGGCTCCGATGCTCTTGACGCTCGGTAGGTAGCGGTGTACGAGCTCGGCGATTTGCAAGAGACGGTCGCAATCGAGGCAGAATGCATCTGCGGCCTGCAAAAACAGACGCTCTTTCGGGAAGTACCGCGGCAGGTTGACGAGCTCTTTGAGGTCGGCTTCTATTTCTTCGAGCGTAGATTCGCAAAATGCAACGCCTCTGAAATATCTGCAGAATTTGCAGGCGTTGTGGCTGCAGCCCGATGTCACTTGCAAGAAGATCGATCGGCTTTCGCTTGCGGGTCGATGGACGGGGCTAGTGAAGTGCACGGGTTTTCCTCCTGATGCCTGGCGCGATTGGCGGTTTTGCTGCCGATTTCGGTTGCGGCAGCGAATTCTGGGTTCGATGCTTTCTGGCCGTGTTCGACGCCGGTTATGACTGACATCTTGCGTGACCAGCTTCTACGCTGAAAACTGTTCATTGGCATAAGCGCTCCATTTTGCGACAAAAAACAAGCCGCTCCTTTGATCGCATCCTCCTGCAATCTTTGCATCTCATGATAAACGTCGTGCGCCTTTCGCAGTTTGAAAGGGGGGTTCAAAAATGAGAAAGCGATTTCTCGTTTTGCGACGGCAGCACGTTGCTTCTCGCGTGTTCGCTGGCGGTGCGCAATGACATCGAGCTTCACGGAAGGGCGATTCAATGTGTAAAGAGCTGTCTATCTTTCAACGTTACGAACAGCGCAAACAGATTTTTTTCGAACGAACCAAAAAAGTTGGCACGCTTCTTGCAACTCCTTTTATCGAGGGAGGAAATCACCGCGTAGGCTCTGGATGCGTATAGCGCACGCATCGCGACGAGCTCTCGCAGGCTCCCTTCCGACTAGTTGGAATGCCCGAAGGGGCGAAAGACCGAAAAGGAGGAAGAAATGCCGGAAGAGAGGAAGGATCTGGACAAGGAGTTCCAACAGGAACGCAAGGATGCCCACATGGCCGACGCTGAGAAGAACAAGAAAGCTTGGCAGCAGAACGCCACCGACGCAGCTGGTCGTGACTGGACCAAGCCGCGCCGCTGGGATCCTTCGCAAGGCGTGTAAGTCCGTTTCGCAAACAGTGTTTGACGAGTGAGAGAGGGTTAATTAGGTATGCTTACCAATGAACTCGAAGGCGTCAACAAAGACGTCTATAAAACAGACTGGCAATGGCAAGAGGGCGAGTACACGGTCACGCGTACGAACATGTGGACTGCCCCCGGCTGCCACAACGGCTGCTCCGTTCTGTACTATACCAAGGACGGCAAAGTAGAGAAAATCGAAGGCGACCCGCTGTCCCCCTACAACCAGGGACGTCTGTGCATGCGTTGCCTCGACGTCGTCGAGACGTTCTATCATCCCGATCGTCTGAAGTACCCGCTGAAGCGCGCCGGCGAGCGTGGTGAAAACAAGTGGGAGCGCATCACGTGGGACGAGGCTTACGACGACATCGTAGAGCATGTGCATCAGATTTGGGACGAGTACGGTCCTGAGTCCATCGTATCCATGCAGGGTACTGGCCGCAACATCTGCTGGCAGACCCCGTACCTGTCCTACGCTGGTTTCGACAGCCCGAACTTCGTGCTCGGCTTCCTCTCCGGCGACGCGTGCTACCTGCCGCGTACCACCATCGGCCACTGCTTCATGGGCGACTTCTTCGTAGCCGACATGTC
>CADBQL010000110.1 GCA_902796815.1 uncultured Coriobacteriaceae bacterium
AATGTTTGAGTTTTATGAGCATACCCGAGTATAGGACAGTTTCTGATTATAAAATCCCTGATCACAGGCTAATAGATTCACTGGTTATTTTAGTCATATTAATTTCTTCAAACATTTATGCAGTTTTTTAACAATAGGAGTAACGAATTTTTGATTTTCAAACATTTAGTCAAAAAATTATCTTTCAAATTTGGCATAGCGCAACTTTCGAACGACATCCAGCCCCTCACCGCCGATGAGTTTGCTCCTGGGTACGAATTAATCACCTCGCAAAATGAAGAGGCGCTCTCTAATCGTCACTTTCTGATATTCTTGCCATTTTTGCGAAAACTTGGGGTACAATACCCCTTGCGAAAAAACGAGCTTAGAGCTCTTCATAGCGCGGGTGTAGTTCAATGGTAGAACTCCAGCCTTCCAAGCTGATAACGCGGGTTCGATTCCCGTCACCCGCTCCACGCGAGCATCCGGCAGGCCCACCTGGGCCTGCTTTTTATTGTAGGCGAAGGGTTTGCTGCGCGCGGCATGGGTCGCGCCCCTGGGGCATGGCTCGCACCCCTGGGGCACGAGCCGCGTCCCTGGGGCGCGACCCATCGCTACGCAGGCAGCTGACCAGCTCCTTGCGCGTTTTACTCGGCAGCGCGCTCGCGGCGGTGGAGTTTGACGATTTCGGGAATGATGAACGCTGCCGTCGTCAGAATCGAAAGCGTGTCGGCCGTCGGATACGTAAAGCAAATTGCCTGCAGAGCCGTGACGCCAATGAATCCGGGTAAGAATTGCGGCAGAATGAGCAGCAGCGGAATCAGGAAGAGCACCTGGCGCGTAAGGCTCAGAAGCGACGCCTTGAGCGGCTGGCCCGTCGACTGGAAGTAATTCGAGCTCATCATCTGGAAACCAACGAGCGGGAACATCGCCGTCATGACCTGCAGCGCATAGATGCAGAACTTTTCGAGTTCGCCCTCGACGCCGAAAAGCTGAACGATCGGACCCGGAATGACGTGGATGAGAACGAAAAACGTCGTAATGATAATGGTCGCAAACAGCACACCGAGCCAGTACGAATGACGCACGCGCTTCCACTTGCGCGCGCCGTAGTTGTAGCCGATCAGCGTCTGGGAGCCCATGAGCACACCGACCGCCGGCATAAACGCAAATGCGTTGACGCGTCCCGCCACACCGATTGCGGCGAGCGCTCCGCTCGCACCAATGGGGTCGAGCGCTCCATAGTATGCGAGCGACTGGTTCAAAATCGTGTTGATAATGGCATTGGCCACCTGCATGATAAACGACGCGATGCCGAGCGAAAGAATGGTACCCCACAAGCGCACGTCGGGCTTCATGCAGTTCAAGCGCAGGTGGAACGGGGCATCCTTTCCGCGGGTGAGATACCACATGACCGGCACCATCGAGCATCCCTGCCCGATAATCGTCGCAAATGCCGAACCCGCGACGCCGAGCCCCATCACCATGACAAGCAGGAAGTTGAACACGATGCACATGAGGGTGCCGAACACGCTCGTGCCGAGCGCGAGCATCGGCTTGCCCTCGGTTCTCAGGAAATTGTTCGCACCCATGCCAATGCATTGGAAAATGAATCCGACCATCAGAATCTGCACAAATATTTTCGTGATATCGTAAAGCTCCTCGGTCGTACCCACGATTGCGAGTAGCGGGTCGATGAACACAATACCAACGAGCGCGATGATCAGGGCAATTATAATGAGCAGCAACACCGTGTTTCCGACGGTGCGCTCAACTGCATCGATGCGGTCCTCGCCGAGCTGGATGGCTGCAAGCGCATTTCCGCCTTGGCCAGCCAACGCCGAAAGACCCATGAGAATGACCATGATGGGAAAAGCGAGCGTCGTAACCGCGATACCCTGCTCGCCGACAGCCTGCCCCAAGAAAATCGAGTCGACGATGTTGTACAACGCGTTGAACGTCATCATGATAATCGCCGGAATCGAAAACTCGAGCAGGAGCTTAAGGATGCTCATCGTGCCGAGTCGGTCAGTTGAAAGCGCCGCGCGATCGGGCCTTTTTCCGCTAGTTAATTCGCGCTGATCATGTGCTTGGTTGCCAAGGTGGTTTTCGGGGCGACCCTTGGGGTGACCCTCACCCGCGTCTCCAACCGAATCCTTGTCTCCTTCAACGTCTAAACCTTCCACCAGTTCTGCCGCTTGCGCTTCTGCTTTCTCTTCACTTCGTTCTTCGAGTTCTTCTGACATACTTCCCCCTACGTTTGTGCATCCGATAAAGTTTAGCGTTACGATGCGGATTGCTCCGCAGAAATAGAACTCTTAACACATCCTGTATATTCGGTCGCCTCGGCCTTAACATACGGGCGAAACGCAGAGGCCAAAAGGGGGGCTGTCACACAAAAAAACGCTGCGGGCAAATCGCCTGCAGCGTTTTCTTTTCCTCATGAGTCATGCCTCGGGGGCGAGACTCATTCCGCCATCCGACTCTAGTGAGTCATGCCCCAGGGGCGAGACTCATTCCGCAAGTCACGCCCAGGGGCGAAACTTGCTGTCGAGTGGTCTATGCGGCGTACAGCGAACCGCGATTGCGCTCGATGGCCGCAATCAAATCGACGTTTGCCTGCTCGACCGCGTTAAGCGGCGTGCGCAGCGTTCTATACCAACGCTTGTACATGAAACGGCTCCTCAGCTCACCATTCTTGAATTGGTAGCCGTGATGGGCGAAGATTTCGTTACGCGCGATGTAGAGCGCATGATCGTTATACTGCTGAAGCCTCTCGGCCGTGAACCTCACGTAGGGCGAATATGCGGGAATCACGGACTTCAAATACTGCTTGCCATATGTTTCGTAGAACAACGTCTTGGGCGCCTTAGCCGACGTGCGCTTGATGGCTGGGCAAGGGAACCAACCGGTCTTGTTTCCGTAACGCGCCTTGAACAGCAAGCGGTTTCCCGAAAGCATCGCATCGACCACGCGTACTTGCTTGCCGGCCTTTACGGTGAATGCGACTTCGTCAAGATAAGAATCGGTGTAAACCTTGAACTTACCTGCAGCCGTAAGCTTATTCGAAACACAAACGCCTTGATCATTGGTCGCATAGCTCAGGCTCGTAGCATAGTTGCTCGTGCGCTTGAGCGTGCCGTTTTTCATGGCGTAAACGTACTTAAGGCGCGTGATGCCCACTGCAGTCGTCGCAAGGCTGAAGGTGACGTTAATCTTATTGTCCTCCGGGGCAAGGTACGTGATCGTGTGGTTAGACGTCCTGCGCTTGGCCACAGCCTTGTTGGTCAGAACGGCCTTGAACTTTCCACCCTTATATTGGAAAAGCTTCTGAACGGCCTTGCCGTTTCCGTCGAGCAGGTCAACCCACAAAAACGGCTGTTTGTTCTTGAGCGTCACGACGCTGACGAGCGCACGGTTCATAAAGGTATTGTAGTTAGAGGCAAACGCCGCACGCTTGCCATTGACCGTCACCGAGATGCTGTTCAGATAGCCGGAGTTCTTTGACGTGCGGGTACCCACGACCTTAATCGTGTCGGCCCAGCCGTCGCCGGTCACGTCGTAGCTCTTGCTGGTTTCGTTGGTAAGGGTGTTGTTTCCGCCGGCAACCCACCCAAAACGATAGATCGTACGCACATTTGCAACACCAGTCGTGTTCAGCGCATCGTCGCCATGCCTTGGCAAGACTCTGACCGACTCGGCTGTGCCAACCGTCAGATTGCCAGATTGAGCCCCATCGGCAGCCGCGTAGGCGCTACCGTAATTCGCAAAGCCCACCATGCAGGCAATTGCAAAGGCAATCGCGAGCAAAGCTGGGGTTCTAAGCAGGTACTTGCTGTGAGCGCTCATAACTCCCCATTTCATTTCGACTACAAAAACAGATACGGCAATAATAGCAGAGTTGACATGCCGCGAACAATCACGCAAAAAGAAATGAGCATCGTCCGCGTTACGGTTCACAAAGGTCCTCACGCCCTCAAAACCCCTGATGAGAACGCGCATCGGCAAGCCCCTCGTAGCCTTGGAATAATTAAGCTTGTGTCTGCGGAATCGCCGATGTCGCGCCTTCACCTGGGATTTTGCTTTGAAACCCCGCTGACAAAGTGAGCTGCAACGCTTGGATCTGAGCAGTAGTCATCGCCCCTGGGGTGCGACTTGTCTGTCTGGTATAATGATGCGACCTGGTCAAAGACCACGCATTCGCATGTGCAAACGGCCAATAGAACGGAGCATGCCATGAAATGCAACAAATGCGGCGTAGAACTCGAGCCTGGGGCACTGTTTTGCCAGGATTGCGGCACGCCCGTGCGTGCTGGAGCAGCCTCAGAACCCACAGCACCACTCGATACTTGGGCCGAAAAAACACAGCGTTTTCCCGAACAAGCCACACAAGCTGCGCAAACCGAACAATCAACCGCAGTTATGCCTCCGGCGATGCAAGCCACTGAAACAGGAGGCGGGTCGTTCAGGCCCGCGCAAACCCCCGTTGGAAAAAAGCGCATATCGTCACGCACCATCGCCATCGGCGTCATCTGCGTAGCCGCAGTTATCGCCGTTGCATTTGGGGCGGCGACGGCACTTGGCTTGCGTGGGCCCTTCTCTCCGATTCCAGCCCCCGAAGCCCCCACTGCAACCGCATCATCGAGCGCCGCGAGCGAAGACGCCGATGAGAGCGAGGATGAGACGAACGACGAAGCAGAAGACGACGAAAGTGCCGGCTCCGACAAGAGCAGCGCCGCTTCTGATAGTTCAGAAGCGAGCTCGAAGGCAGCATCGGAACAATCAGAAGAAGCTCCCGAGGGCTTCAACGAGGCTAAAGCCGAATCTCAGGCGCGAAGCGATGCCGAACACTCCGGTATGCAGGTGTTTATGGGCACGGTGCACATCACAACCTACGACCAGCGCGCTGCCGCCGTCGATTCAAAGCTGAGCAAGAGCTTCCGAAACCTCGCCGGAGTAGAGCTCGCCTTGCTTGAGTTCAGCATCGACGAAGACGTCGCGGCGGCCTCGGCGGGCAATTATTACAACATCGAAAAACGAAGCGGCCAGGAATGCATCGCGCTTGCCAACCCCTGGAACTGGGAGCAATTCGACGAACAGCTCGTCACCGTAGCTGCTTATCCCGATGACCTGGTATTTCCAAACGATGCCGCAGGACGTTTGTATTCGGCAATCGGAAACGTCGAGCTTATAGCTCCGCTCGACGAAGTGAGCGCCCAAAACCTCGCGTTCGTACGGCAAGGACCACCCGAATTGGTTTATGCGCCATATATCGAGCCCGAACCGTCCAAGTCGTCGGAATCCGCCAAATCGGACGAGTCCAAGAGATCGGCAGCCGCAGCCACAAGCGGCGACTACGTCTTGCCTGGCTCCGATTCGCGCCAGTATACGAAAGCCGAGCTTTCGGACTTGAGCGACTACGAGCTGTTCCTCGCACGAAACGAAATTTTTGCCCGGCATGGGCGCATTTTCCAAAGCGACGAGCTGCAGGACTACTTCGAGTCAAAGAGCTGGTATGACGGTACTGTCCCTGCGGCGCAGTTCACGGAAAGCGTACTCAACAACACCGAGATAGCAAACGCCGACACCATCCGCGCGATCGAACAAGAGCGCAACTCGAAGTACCTGTAGAACACGTTAAAAAAGTCGGGCTGGCTTTCGCTTTACAATGCGAAAGCCAGCCCGACTCTCCCTTGCGCACAGCTTAGCCGCATGCACAGTGATCACGCGTACGGAGGGTCTCCGCACATGATGCCCTGAGGAGTGGCAGCTCCCCTACACGTAACGCACCGCGGTGCCGTAGGCGAGCATCTCCTGGGTGCCTTCCATAACCGACGCGCTCGCATAACGCGCGCAAATGATGGCGTTTGCACCCATGGCCTGGGCCTCGGCAATCATGCGCTGTTCGGCAATGTTGCGGCCATCGTTCATCATGTCGGTATAGCTCTTGATCTCACCGCCGACGAGGTTTTTGATGCCAGCCATGAGGTCGCGGCCGACGTGCTTCGATGTGACCACGTTTCCGCGCACTAATCCGAGAGCTTCGACTTGTTTTCCGGGGATGACATCGCACGTTGTAATGAGCATACTGGCTTCTCCTTCGTACTAATCGACAATACTTAACGAGCCTCTCCACCGTTTTGGCAGGTGAGGCTATTTCGTTTGCCATTATCCGCCGAAAACGAAACGACCTTCGAATTTGTCGAATTTGTCACCGAGAAATCATTTCCCACGATAAACGGAAATACGCTTTTGTGGCGTATCATGGTGCAAAACCGCCCGATTGCGAAACTGGTGATGACCCATGAAATGCCCCGAATGCGGAAGCAGCTTGCTCGACTTCTACGCCGATCGTTTCACATGCACGTCATGCGGAAAAAGCTTTCCGTCCTCGATGATGCTCGACCTCCTCGAACCAGTTGGCGATTGGCTGAAAAACGGCACCAGCGATCGGGATCGCTTGAAAGAGGCGCTTGAGAGCATCCCCGACTGGCTCAAGGACACCAGCGGCAGCCCAAGCTGGGCCGAGGGCAAGCCCGAAGGCGCCAGAAGCCCGAGCTGGTTTGGGGACGGCAGCGGCCCGAGCTGGCTCAAGGATGAGCCCGAGGGCAATCCCGATGGCGCGACACCCGAAGCGTCTAGCGGACGCAATTGGCTTGACACTTTTGGGACGCTCGAGGGCACTCGAGACCTCGTTTCGGGCTTGAACGCCATGACCTGGCAGGTAATCGGTGAAACCATGGGCTCATCCATCCAATGTACCAGGGACTACGGCAACCGTTTTGACGAGCTCGACGCCGCACGCGATGGCCGCATGCGCGAGCATCTAGGCCGCTCCATCCGCGAGCAGTTCGACCTTGACCTCGAGACGATCGCCTGCCGCCTCGCGATTTCGGACGGAAACGTCGCTCCCGAAGAGCTAGCGCTCATAAACGGCGCACTCGGCACCAGCCTCGACGAGACAGCACTGCGGGAGCGCGCGGCATCGGCAACGCCCGCTGGTGACGAAGAGTTTTTTGGCACGCCTCCGCAATCGTTCGTGGCGGCCGTCGTCTACGACAACCTTCTCTTCGCCGAAACGAAAAACGCCGATGACAGCTGCGCCGAGCTGCTGCTGCGCACGCTCAAGACGCTCTGCGAGGAAATCCTCATCTGCGACGGCAGCATGGCCGACGACGAGGTCAATCATTTCACAACGCTCATGACAGCGGTGCAGGAGCTGCTCGTCGAAAAGCTCGACTCGTGGGAAGGCAAGCCGCGCATCTCGACGCTCGCGCTTTCGCCGAGATGCGATAACATCGGGACGGATTCAGCAGCCGCGAGCGCCGCGGGAGCCACAAGCGCCGCGAATGCGCAAGGGGAAACCGCAGAAGATGCCCAAGCCAAAAAGGAAGCAAAATCTGAAGCCGCCGATGCCGAAGACGAAGCTACGCTCGAGGAGCTGCTCGAAGAACTCAACTCCCTCACCGGAATGAAGCAGGTCAAAGAGGAAATCTCTTCGCTCGTAAACTTGGCGCGCATCCAGAAAGCTCGCGAAGAGCACGGCATCAAGCAAAACGCCCTTTCGCTTCACCTCGTATTTTACGGAAATCCCGGCACCGGCAAGACCACGGTGGCTCGCCTGGTCTCGCGCTTTTACAAGAAGCTTGGAATCTTGTCAAAGGGACATCTGGTCGAAGTTGACCGCTCGGGACTGGTCGCGGGCTACGTCGGCCAAACCGCCCTCAAGACCGCTGAGGTCATCGAAAAAGCCCTCGGCGGCGTGCTGTTCATCGACGAGGCCTACGCCCTGAGTGTCCATCGCGGCGAAGCGGATTTCGGGCAAGAGGCAATCGACACCCTGCTCAAAGGCATGGAAGACCACCGCGACGACCTCGTAGTCATCGTTGCCGGCTACACCGAGCCCATGCAGACCTTCCTGGATTCGAATCCGGGCTTGCGAAGTCGTTTCAACAAGTTCATCTTGTTCGAGGACTTCACGCCCGACGAGCTGCTCGAAATTTTCAAGAGCCAATGCAAGAAGAACAGCATGGAGCCGACTGAAGAAGCTTGCGAGGCGGCAGGCGCGTATTTTGCCGAGCTCGTCGAGCGACACGACCCGAGCTTCGCGAACGGCCGCACCGTGCGCAACTTCTTCGAGGACACGCTCACCTGCCAGGCAAACCGCCTAGCGAGCGAGACGGAGCTCACCCGTGAAGCCCTCGTCGAGATCACGCTTGACGACATCGAAGCCGCTAAGCTCAAAGACAAAGGCGCTGAGGACGAATCGACGCATTAGATCTCGGCATACGTGCAGGACACATTGCGAATCGTTTCCCACCTAGCTAACCTGCGGCTTAGGGCATTTCGACGAGCAAAGTACCAAGAATGTTGCGGCCAATGAACTTGCTGCCTTTTTCGTGTATCATCTTCGTACGGGGCATCTGGGCACATGCCCACATGCCCCGGACGCTTACGACGCTTTGGAAGGAGGCGCTGTTATGGCTATCTGGAGAGACACGTTCTATCGGTGCGAAAAATGTGGGAGCATTGTTATGAAATTCGGCACCCAAGGTGCCCCACCCTCATGCTGCGGGGAGGAGATGAAGGCGCTCGAACCTTATACTGAAGATAATCCCGGTCCCGCATCGGCCGAGAAGCATCTCCCCGTCATGAAGCGTGGCAAGATCATCACGGTCACGGTTGGCGACGAGGACAACAAACATCCCATGGATCCGGACCATTCCATCGAGTGGATTTACATTTCGACCGAAATGGGTGCACAGCTCGTAAAGCTGCGGCCGGGAATCGACCCCTATGCCCAATTCGCTCTCAACGGCGATATTCCGCTCAGCATTTACGCCTACTGCAACAAGCACGGCTTGTGGGCCACCGAAGTCTTCAAGAGCATGCAGGACGACGACGAGTAGCTAACGAGCGCTACTGATTATCCAGGTTCAAAAGCGTGGCGGGTTTTGCAACGGGAAGGGCAGCGCCCGCCACGCGAAAACAAAGGGCATGTCTTTTTTTCAAGTTTCGAGACAAAGCCCTGTTGTGTGAGAGCGCAGTTTTGCTCGGCGCTCGCAAGGAGTTCTACAATGAACAGGAAACCGTTAGCGATTGCCCTGGTAGCGCTTGTATTTTCACTTGCGCTATTAGGATGCGCCATCTGGTCCTGGGTAGATTACGATAGTTTTTCGAGCACGTTTTCGGTATCCGAGTCCACAAAATCCGATGGGGCTTTTTCCGACCACGCCGCTGATATGAAAAGCGGCAGCCGAGCATCCAGCGCGGGCGCGGCCAGCGCGAGTGTTCCATCTGCTTCCGCATCGAGCGGAGAGAAGGCCAATTCCGAAGAGACACGCAACTCGAAGGAGGCGTCCGACTCCGAGCTAGCGTCCCGCGCCGAAAAGGCACTCCTCCCCTTTTTGGAAAAAGACGAGGCCGCACGCCTCATCAAGCTCGCCAAAACCGATGAAGATGCCGCCTGGATCGTCTCCCATCCAAACGCCTACAAGCAATACGGGACCGAATTGCAAGAGAAGCTGTTGAAGCTTGCAGCCGACGACCCACTCGCTGTCCCGTTCGTCCGCAACTACCCCAAGCTTTCACATGCCGACGAACCGAATTTTGACGCACCTGCTATGGACGAGCATATCCATGCGAAGGGCATTCCCGAAACGGCATTTCCGCATCTTTATCAGTGGGACCTGCGATGGGGATATACGAATTTCAGCCAAGACGGCTTTGGCCTTGCGGGATGCGGTCCAACGGCCTTGACGATCGTGTACCAAGGACTCACCGGCAACAAGGAAATTTCGCCCTATGACATGGGTCGACTCGCAGAAGATGGCGGATACGTGGATTACGATCAGGGAAGCATGCCGGATTTGTTCTTAGGTTTTGCCAGCCAGCTTGGATTGACCTGCTGGGAAGCGCCTGTGAGCTCCGAATCCATCAAGCTGTCCCTCGAGGCAGGATATCCGGTCATCGCCAACGTAGGACCGGGGCGTTTTTCCAAAGTTGGACACTTCTTTGTGCTCGCTGGTCTTTCTGAAGACGGCATGGTCGTGCTTAACGACCCCTATTCGCCAGAACGCTCGTCAAAGCTGTGGGATCCCGAGGTTATAGCTTCGGAATCACAGGCCTTGTACGTATACTCGTACGACCCGTATTCGTACGGTTGGTAGAGATTGCAATTGCGTCGGTAAGGCGCTGCGTTCGGACGCAGACGGTGCGCAGATTTGAATGCATGCAACCTCAGTCATCCCCATTCAACCACCATCACAAAACCGTCTTTGAGACAGCTCGCGCGCTGCGGCAAATCGAGAGGTTCGCACCCGTGCGCGACCGGCGCCAGCCGCAAATCGCGCACCGCCGAAGGGGCCGATCGCACACGGGTGCGAACCCCCTATCCATCGCGCGCCACCTAGCCTGGGCCAGAGCGAACCCCCGCTATTTCTCCAGCTTCTTGGCCGCCCTCTCGTCGAGCCAGCAAGTCGTATCTTCTTCGTTGCCGCTATAGTCCTTGGCCACTTGGCGAGCCAGCGCGATGCACATGAACGCAACCACAACCATGAACGGGAGCGCCGCCACCACTGAAGCCGTCTGCAAAGCGACCAGAGCACCGGAGCCGCTCACGAGAATGAGGATGATGGTTACGGCACCTTGCGCGATACCCCAACCAGCACGGGCTGCCTTACTTGGATCCTGCGTGCCGCCGAACGTCAACATCGGCAAAACGAACGTCGCAGAGTCGGCAGCTCCGACGAAGCATATGACGATGAGCACGAGCGTCAGCGGCGCCATGACCTGGTAGATAGGCAGCTGCTGCAATACTGCAAACGTTGCGGTAGTGTACTGCGCCTGCGTGGCCATTACGACGGAGTTATCGGTCGCACTGTTGGTGAAGAAAGCTGCTCCAGCAAAGATCACAATCCAGATGAACGAGAAACCTGCCGGCAGCAACGTGCCGCCGAGAAACATCTGGCGCAGCGTACGGCCCTTGGAAACGCGGGCAAAGAACGTGCCGCAGAACGTGCCCCACGCAATCCACCAGCCCCAGTAGAACACGGTCCAGTTGGACAGCCATGCTGTATCGCCGTACCAGAACGATTGGTTCATGAACGTCGTGATATAGGAACCGAGCGTCCAGGTGAGCTCGCGCAGAATGAATGTGGTTCCACCGAACACGAGCAGGAAGATCATGAAGAAAATCGACAGCCAAACCTTGAAATTAACAACTGCCGACATGGCCTTTTCGAGGCCCGCAACTGTTGCCAGCGTGAAGATGGCGGTGATGATACCGATAATCATTGCGATGACGAGGCTGTTCGTGCCCAGGCCCTCGACGCCATACACGTACTCGACGCCACCGGCGATTTGCATGGCACCCAGGCCAAGAGATGTCGCAACGCCGAATACCGTCGCGAAAACCGCCAGGATGTCAACGGCCTTTCCAATGCCACCATAAATGCGATCGCCAATGAGCGGATAGAGCGTAGAGCTCACGAGGAACGGCAAGCCTTTGCGGTATGCCGCATAGCCCAAGCACATTCCGACCAGGCCGAAAATGCCCCAGCAGTGCACGCCCTCGTGCATGAACGTGATGCGAATGGCATCGATTACGCTCACGGGAATGTCAGTTGCGAAGTTGCTTGCAACGAGCTGTTCGAGCGAAAGCGCAGCAACAGGCGCGTTCTGGAACACCGTTCCATCCCCATACGATCCGCCCAATCCACTTGCATGCATCATTGGCTCGGCCATCGACCAAAACACCAGACCGATACCGATGCCACCGCCAAAAAGCAGTGCGAACCACTGGAAATTGCTGAATTCGGGCTCGTCCTCTGGCTTTCCCATCTTCAGATTTCCGTACTTCGACAACGCGATGTAAAAGCCAAAGAACAGGAAAATCATCATGGCCAGTAGATACAGCCAGCCAAGATCGTTGCATAAGAACGCGTTCACCGCGTTGATGACATCGGCCAAGTTGTCAGGCAGCACCAAGCCCCATGCCGTGAACAGCGCGACGATGACGGCCGAAACGATCAGCACAGTCCGATCAGGTTTTTTTGCAGTGCCGCTTTCGAGCTTTCCCTCCATTAGTCCTCCTTTATCGCAGATGGCACATAAGCGATGCTCGCTCCTTCTGCGACAAAGGATACTCTTGTAGAATTATGTCTATTATAGTTTATTAATACACTATAGTAGGACATCTCTGATTCTCACTCTAAGCGAATACTAGGAATTTGCTCTTCATCAGATACGATAATCTGCATTGAATAACGTGATTCTCGCTGATTTCGATGCCATCAAAATGCCTGGTAAAATACTCTGCCTTTGAACTACATCCAAGGCGCCTCAACTTATTGCGAAATTTCACGCCCCTGCTGTGTTGATTTTTCATAAAAGAAACTACCAACCTATGGGTAACAACGACAGGAATAGGTGGGTTTCTGACTTGTCAGCCGGCCCGCGCCCTGAAAACAGGGGGGAGGCTGGTCGACCGAAATTGTAATCGCTTTTTCTCATCTCATGATATCCTTTTTATGCTCAACGCGTCCTCAGAGCGGCCTTGCGGTTTTCTTACAGAAAGGACAGCCATGAGAAGGCACCTGCTTGCGCTCGCAACCCTCATCGTTACGCTAGTCTGCGTGGCAGGATGCGCCGCGCCCGCCCAGTCTTCGAACGATTCGGGCAGCTCCCAGCTCCCAAGCGCCGC
>CADBQL010000111.1 GCA_902796815.1 uncultured Coriobacteriaceae bacterium
GCCGAAATGGTCGAGCTCATTCGCCATGGTACGCCCAACGTCGTGTGCGCCCAGCCGTTCGCGTGCCTGCCGAATCATGTCGTGGGCAAAGCTGTAATCAAGGAATTGCGTCGTCGCTATCCGATGAGCAACATCGTGGCAGTCGACTATGATCCCGGCGCTTCCGAGGTTAACCAGCTCAACCGCATCAAGCTCATGATTTCGGTTGCAAAGGCGAACATGGACAAGTAGGTTTTTGCATCATGGGCAAGCTGATCATATGTCCGACCCCGTTGGGCAATCTGGGAGATATGCCGCCACGGGCGCTTGAGGCATTGCGCGGTGCTGACGTGGTCTGTGCGGAGGATACGCGTGTGACGGGTAAGCTGCTCGTGGCGCTCGGCGTCGAGGGCAAGCGGCTCGAGCGGCTTGACGAAAACGTGATCGGACAGCGCGCGATGCACATCGTCGAGCGCGTGCTGGCAGGCGAGGTAATCGCATACTGCACCGATGCAGGTATGCCGGGCGTGTCCGATCCCGGCTTGCGATTGGTGCGAGTGGCACGTGAGGCAGGCGCACCTGTCGAGGTGCTGCCAGGGCCGACGGCGGTTGCGACGGCCTATGTGGCAAGCGGTTGCGTGGACGGGGCTTTCTACTTCGGCGGGTTTTTCCCACGCAAAGATGCTGCCCGCGTTGCGTTGCTCAAGCAATTGCGCTCGATTGATGCCGCGCTTATCTTTTACGAAAGCCCCAATCGGCTCGTTGATGCGCTGGGCAGCATTGAGTCAGCCCTGCCCGCTTGCACGTTGGCGGTGTGCCGCGAGCTTACGAAGCTGCACGAAGAGGTGGTGCGCGGCCCTGTTTCCTCAGTTCGCGCGCAATTCGAGGCGCGCACGTCTATAAAGGGGGAAATCGTGCTAGTGATCGACGCCCCCAACGAAGATGAAAAAGCCGCCTCAGATGCAAGGTCTATTGCAGATGCCGCCAATCGTGCAACCGAATTGCTGGAACAGGGCGTGCGCCCAAAACAAGCTGCTCGCCAAATTGCTGGCGAATTCGGCATCTCGCGAAACGAAGCCTACGAAATAGCCCTGAACGCACGAGCATGACATAAAGTCGTGTTTTTTGTCATTAAGTGAATTAGTCATCATTAACAGTGAAAATAGCGATGGTTTATCAGGTGAAACATCCTTAGATTGGTTGGCGACGACCAGGCCAAATCAGTCTCCTGTTACGCCTTCGAGCGACAAAAATCCAAACGCGTAAAACATGACCAGAAAGCTTAATGACAAAAAACACGACTTTATGTCATGCTCATTTGAGCTTTGCGCGGCGTTCGCGCCAATCGGGCATGACGCGGTCCATGAGCGTATGGAAATCAGGGCCGTGGCCGTGCACGAGGAGGTGGCACAGCTCGTGGACGACGACGTACTCCAGGCATTCGGGCGGATAGAGCGCCAGACGGACGTTGATGCAGATGCGGCCTGTTGCTGGCTGACAGCTTCCCCAGCGGCTTTTCATGTTGCGATAGGCGAGTTTGCCGGCTTTGACGCCCAGTATCGGCTCCCACGCTGCCACAAGTGGCGGCACGCAAGCCGAGACGATCGCGCGCCATTCGGCCACTTGTTCGGTTGTGGCGTTTTCGGCTTGCGACATGGGCGAGGCCGAAACGCGCTTTTGCGCTTTTAGAATCCAGTCATGACGCAAGCGTACGATTCGTGCGATTTCCGCTTCGGGCGTTCCGATGGGCGCGGACACCTCGATGCGTCCATCGGGCGGCTTGATCCGCACGCTGATAGAGCGCACGCGTTTGTACAGCACCCAAACCTCCAGCTCGTCGATGAATACGAGTCGTTGTTGCGCGGTACGTGCCATAACTGCCTTTCTATATGGGGTGGGGGATACGTCGCCGCTTCATCATGTGGGCGGGGCAGCGGTCCATCCTTTCCCCATTGTGCCATACAAAAAATAAAACGTGCCAAAATCCTGGGATTTTGGCACGTTTAAGGATGTGAGGCTTTATGCTCTAACGGAAGCTAAAACCCTTCTTGCCAATGATGGTATTGGATGTCGCTATGCCTCTCGTCTGTACATCGAGCGCGTCATCGTACCAGGAAATAATCTTGTTGCGCGTTTTGCCGCCCGATTCATTTCCGAAGCTGTAGTCAAGATAGACGACGGGCACTTTCAGGGTAGTGCTCAGTTTGTAGTAGCCGCGGTAGCAGTAGTTGATCTTGATTGAATCGGGGTCGGGTACGTACTCTGCGATCATATTGTAGGTTTCGCGACCGAGTTTCTTATAGTCGGTAACGACGACAGTGTAGTTGAACACCGTGCCCTTAGCCGTCTTGCCGGCTACTGCGGCACGACCCTGTATCTTGCCCCGAATTTTGCCCGTGCTGGCGAGTCCTGCAACCTTCTTAGATTTTGCTGCTCCGGCCTTCTTGTAGACGTATTTCACTTTCGTACCGATTGGCTTCTCAAGATACGAAACCGCGCCTTTGGCGATGAAGGCATAGCCGTTCTTGACATAAGCGATAAACTTAACAACCTGACCGCCGAGCTTGACTTTAATCGTAGTCACGCCCATCTTTTTGGGTGTGATAGTGAGTGTTGCAGAGTGGTTGCTGATGTTGGAGATGCTTGCCGAAGCAACCTTGGGCTGCGTGTTTTTCGCGATCTTGAGGTTCTTTTCGGCCATTTCGTTCGATCCTGCAAACGACAGGGCTATCTCTTTATCCGTGCCGAGTTTGAGGCCTCTCTTTATTGTTTTGTGCTTTGAGTCTGCGGCAAACTTCAGGGTTTGCGATAGCTTTTTAATATTGAACGAAAACTTAGTCGGATCGTTATTGCCATACCAACTATAGTACTGGTAGGTATAAATCTTCAAACGATAATTACCTTTGGGCAGGTAAACTCTGCTTCCTGTCTGAGATTCGCCTGGATCTATCGAATACGTATCCCATACTTTGGAGCCGCTCGAATTGAGGAGGTCGGCGTAGAAGTATCCGGAGCTACCTGTGTTCTTCACCCAAATACGTGCATCAATGCCCGTTGCCGATCCGACAGAAAAGTTGTAATACAAATCGGAGTTGCCCGAAACGGATCCAGATCGAGTAGTGCCCACCTTGTAGCTATATGATTGATCCTGCGTCGTGATTGCAGGACTCCCCGCTGTGAGGTCGTTGTCTTGCGCGGCATGCGCTTTGGTGGGACTCATAGCGGCAAACGCCATGCATAGGCTTAGCGCCATCACCGCCCCAAGTAATACCTTCGACAAGGATACACTTCTTGTTGTCATGGTCGCATCGCCATCCCTTCCAATTTTTCAGCTTCCAATACAGTCTAAAAATACGTACGGAGGGTTGGAGTTGGAAGTATGGAAGGCTTCAAGGCGCTGTTATTCGGGGTCTAGTTTTAGGCTAGGTCGCGATTGAGCTGGGATTATATAGCGCTCTTTGCGCGCCAGATTAAACGGAATTGCAAAAAACCAGGCGAATCTCAAAGCGCTTCATTTCTCATCCAAATGGCAGTTGCGGTTGCTGCAAGCTATGGATGGACGAGGCTGCGACTCACAACGAGCAGTTTTTACGGGTTGTCCACCGCAATATATGCACACCACGAAGGCCTTCGCTGACGTATACTGTTCATCGACTTTTTTTGAAGCGGAAACGAGGAGGGCTCATATGTCCAAGGGTACGTATACGTTTACCACACCGATTTACTACGTGAATGCGGCGCCGCATCTGGGCACGGCATATACGACGATTGCGGCCGATACGGTCGCGCGTTATCAGCGCATGAATGGCTATGACGTCGGATTCGTGACCGGCATGGACGAGCATGGCCAAAAAGTTGCCGACACGGCAGCTGGCAAAGGCATGACACCGCAGGAGTGGTGCGATTCGATGGAGCCGGCTTTCCGCGACACGTGGGACCTGCTCGGCATCACGTACACCGATTTCGTGCGTACGACCGAGCCGCGCCAGCATCGCACGGTGCAGAAGTTTTGGAACGACCTGTACGAAAAGGGCTATCTGTACAAAGGTAGCTACGAGGGTTGGTATTGCGTGCACGAGGAGACGTATTATGCCGAGTCCGACCTCGAGAAAAATGAGGACGGCGAGTTCATCTGCCCCGATTGCAAGCGTCCTGTGCAGCTCATGGCCTCCGGCGAGGAGAACTGGTTCTTCAAGCTGAGCGACTTCCAGCAGCCGCTGCTCGATTTCTACGAGGCGCATCCGGATTTCATTCGCCCCGAGTCGCGTCGCAACGAGATCGTCACGTTCGTCGAGAGCGGTCTCAAGGACCTTTCCATCTCCCGTTCCACGTTCGATTGGGGCATTCCGCTGCCGTTCGACGAGGGACATGTGGCTTATGTGTGGGCTGATGCGCTGCTCGCGTACGTCACGGGCATCGGATACGCCGACCCCGAGCGCGAAGGCGAGTTCGAGGCGCGCTGGCCGATGCAGTACCACTTCGTGGGAAAAGATATCACGCGTTTCCACTGCGTTATCTGGCCAGCCATGCTACTTGCCGCTGGCCTGGAGCCTGCGCACACCGTGTTCGGTCATGGCTTTTTGCTGACCAAGGGCGAAAAGATGTCCAAATCCAAGGGTAATGCGCTTTCGCCGCAGGACATGGTGCGCGTGTTCGGCGTTGATGCGTATCGTTATTACTTCATGAGCGACGTGCAATTCGGCCATGATGGCTCAATCAGCATGGAGCGCA
>CADBQL010000112.1 GCA_902796815.1 uncultured Coriobacteriaceae bacterium
CGACAAGGACGAGGAAGTCGGCATCAACATCATCCGCAAGGCCATGGAGGCTCCGCTTCGCGCCATTGCCGGCAATGCTGGCTATGAAGGTTCCGTCGTCGTTGAGAAGGTCAAGAACCTGGCCAAGGGCGAAGGCCTGAACTGCGCGACTGGCGAGTATGGCGATCTTATTGCCATGGGCGTGTCCGACCCGGTCAAGGTTACCCGCACCGCTCTGGAATCCGCCGCATCCGTAGCGGCCCTCATCCTGATCACCGAGGCCACCATCAACGAGATTCCCAAGGACAGGGAGGCTGCTAACGCCGCTGCCGCAGCCGCTGCCCAGATGGGTGGAGGAATGATGTAAGCAGCTCGTTGAACGGGCTTTTCATGCGACATCGGTAGTAAAACTCGGCTCCGATGCGCATTACGAAAACGGGACGCCACATATGGCGTCCCGTTTCGCATTGATGGGCGATTTGAACAGTTGCTCATATGTATACAGGCAAAAACTAGATCATATGGAGTGCAGATGCACGAACACGGGATAGAAGCTGGCGCAAGTTTTGCAGATATAGCGATTGACGTGCTTACAGATGCGGTGTTGGACACGCTGTATCTCATACCGTTTTTGCTGGTTACGTACATCCTCATGGAATTGATTGAGCACAAAACGGGACGCAAGACGCAGCAGGCGATTCGACGCGCAGGAAAAGCGGGCCCGGCCATCGGCGCGCTTCTCGGCGTAGTGCCGCAATGCGGATTTTCGGCAGCGGCATCAACGCTGTTCGCGGGGCGTGTGATCACGTTCGGGACGCTGTTCGCGGTGTTTCTCTCCACGTCTGATGAAATGCTGCCGATTTTCATCGCCGAACAAGTATCGCCGAGCGTGATACTCGGGATTTTGGGAATGAAAGTGCTAATCGGTATGGTTTTCGGCTTCATCGTCGATGCTGTGATGCGCGCAACACACCGTGAACACGTCAACCTGCACATACACGAATTGTGTGAGCGTGACCGCTGCGATTGCACGCATGACTGCGAGACCTGCCAAGAAAACCCCGAGCTCGTCTACGAGCATGTGGACGATTGCTCTGACGGATGCGACCATGCGCATCACCATCACGACCACGACCATGATGCAGGATGGGGCGGTATCGTCAAGAGCGCATGCAAGCATACCCTGCAGGTTACGCTGTTCGTTTTGGTGATTTCGATCGCATTGAACGCTGTACTTGCGTTCGTAGGGCACGAGGAGCTCGAGTCCTTCTTGAGCGCAAACGAGGTAATTGCAGTCATCGCCTGCGCGATTATCGGTCTTATTCCGAATTGTGCCGCGAGCGTTGCAATCGCGCAGCTCTATGTCGAAGGCGTGTTGAATCTCGGAGCGTGCATGGCCGGCCTCCTTTCCGCCGCTGGCGTCGGTCTGCTCGTGCTCGTGCGCACGAATCGCCATCCCGGCGAAAATGCCGCTATCATCAGCATGCTCGCAGCTTTCAGCGCGCTGTGCGGCATCGTCATTCATTTGAGTGGACTGGCGTTTTAGGACGGGTTTCGCCTCAAGAGTCTAAATAAGGGTATCAGCGCATCCAGGAAGCGCTGATGAGGGTTGCGTCGTGATTTGTGGTGTAGAACATACTTCTAAAATGAAGTGTCAGGAAAGCATCAGGCACGAATGTGCGGCAAATGGCTGGGGCGTAGGGATTCGAACCCCAATAGTCGGCACCAAAAACCGAAGTCCTGCCATTGGACGACGCCCCAGTTACCAGGTGAAACGCCGAGTTGCGCTCACCGCGTAGAACCGCGCGTCCAGATGGTGGGCCCTGGGGGACTCGAACCCCCGACCTTGGGATTAAAAGTCCCCTGCTCTACCAACTGAGCTAAGGGCCCTTTTTCCAAACACGCAAAGAGTTATAATAACGGCCAAATCTCTTTTGGTCAAGATGAGTTTTTCCCCAGGGGCGAAACTCATGGTTATAGTTCACTGTATCAGTGGAATTCCAAAGCAAAATGTCGGCTTGCCCGACCTTCCGCACATCCTAGAAAGACCGCTGACCGGCAAGCGGCTTGAACTGCTCGAACGCGGCAACCATGTCGGACTGTTCGATTACGTAATGAATCGCTGGCACCTTATTCTTCGAGATGAGAACATTTTGACCGATATGCACCCCGATAAAGATATTGCGAAACGCCGATGAGCGGTCCTTGACCAAAACCACGTTATCGCATTTCTGCGTCGCCTTTTCGAGCGCATCGAGATGGGTGACGTACTCCTCGTAGGTATACGCGAGTTCGCGATTGAAAAACATCCCTGCAAGCTCCAAGAAAACGGGATGCTGCTCGAATTCCTCCACATCGATTGCCGGCACTTCGAGCGTCAGCGTGCCATTCGCAATGATTGCCTCGAATTGCCCAACGCGAACGGCTCTATAAGCGACGATTGCGTCTTTCTTCTCGCCCGTGATGTCGTAACGATCAAGCATCGTCTCCAACAACTCCATCGGCATCGTCGCAATGGGCAGCGTTCCCATGATCATACGGAAATCGCCACCCGAACGGGCATCATAGTCCGAAAGCTCGTCGAGCACATCACTGTCCTGCTCGGTAATGACCCTCAGAAGAGGCTTTGCCAGTTCGAGCATGTATTCGGCGCGCTTTCGGTAATACGCAACCTTATCATGCGCCCTCGTCAGCATAAAACGCACACTGTCGTCACGACCGACGATGCCATCGCCCACCATC
>CADBQL010000113.1 GCA_902796815.1 uncultured Coriobacteriaceae bacterium
GGTTCTAAAAATGGCTAAATACTTCATTTGTGTGGAGGCAGCTGGCATAATACGGCCCTTGTGCATGAGCCAGGTGGGGGCGACCGGCGGAATACGGCCCTTGTGCAGAGACCGGGCGCGGCAGCCGGCGGAATACGGCCCTTGTGCAGAGGCTGGATACGGGACGCAGAGATCGGGCGGCAAGCGATTATCGCACACATTAAATTGCAATTCGCGTTTGCCGAGGTCGCGAGCGCTATGAAAAATTTTGCGCGGTAATCGCGCGCCGTGCGGCCTCGCTGGGCGGCCCTAGTTCACCCAGCCTTGTTTTTGTAGACTGTCTCCCCTAAAAGCGCGCCTCGATTATTTCACGTAGGCTTTACCGGTTGCCTTGTCGATGAGCGGAGAGCCGAGGCGGGCGAGCTCAGCAGCGAGCGTCTCTACGAGCAGGGGAAGGGCCGCTTTGACACGCGGGGTTAGGTCTTGGGTCAGGATGGCGGGCTCGGTGTTTTCGACCTGCATCCCGATGCAAATGCCCTCGGCATCAAAACCGAGCAGCACAGCCGCATCGAACAGGTCTTTGAGACGCAGGTCATGCAAAGACATCGCCGAGCCCTGCGCTTGCGCAAGCTCGTTTGGCGTACCACGCAGAACCGTGCCGGGCTCTTCGCCCGAGTGCTCGACGGCGTCAACGGTGATGACCGCGTCGCACGTGTCGATGTAGTTGATCATGTCCATCGTGAGAACGCCCAGGTCAAAGAGCTCGACGCCTTCCGGTATGTCAAAACGCTCGCACACGTCGTCATACACCGCCGGCCCCACGCCATCATCGAGATGCAGGCGGTTTCCCACGCAGAAAACCGCGATGCGCTTGGGGCTTTTTTCCTCGTTCATGTACACTCCTCAAAAACGATGGCGTCGAGGCGATTGCTCAGCCGACGTCATTACTTATATGTCGTTACTTATATATATGTATGTTGGTGGAGCTTGTCGGCCGAGCAGGCACTGGTCGAGGCCTTGTCCGTCTGGTCCTTTCGCGCCATTGCTGCCGTGCTGGTTCTCGTGAAATGATTTGCCAGGCTCTCGTGAAATGATGTGCCAGGTTCTCATGGAGTTATGGCAAACCTCACTTTTTGTCGCACAAGCCTGCTGCACGAGCTCCATGCGAAAGCGTGCTCGGCGCTATTTTGCCTTCGGGTAGGGATTTCCGCAGGTCATCTTGCCTTCAGGGCAGGCGCCGCGCACGCAACCTGGGCCGGCTTCGGCAAAGACGAACGGCGCGGTCGGACGGACGAGCTCGAGCATCGCCCAGGCCAGGTCGCGGATTTCCCATTGGGCACGATTGCAGCAGCGCAGGCTGAAGAAATGCAGCAGCTCGCGGATGTTCATCGTCACCACGATCTTGGTCTCGGCGGCATTCGGAAGGATGTAGCGCGCGTCCTCGGCCGGCACGCCCGCATCCAAAAAGGCCTGGTAGGCTTCGACGGTTCGCTCAATCATCTCGTCGAACAGACGATTTGCCTCTTCGTTTTGGGCAATCGAAGCGGGCTTTATTGTCGAAAGCCCCTCGGTGTAGGCGACGTAGCGCTGGCTTTGCTGGTTAAAGCTGGCCAAACGATGGCGCACGAGCTGATGCGTGAGCGCGCGCGAAACGCCGTCGATGGCGAACGTGTAGCTCGCATGCTCGAGGGCGGAAAAATGCCCGCCCGCCATGATGACGCCGAGCACTTTGCGTACATCCTCGTCAGACATCGTTTCGATGAGCTCGGACGCTCCGACGGGCGCATAGCACAGCCGGGCAGCCGTCGCCACCGCGCGTTCGGGATCCGGCGTATGATACAGCAGCTCAACTTGCATAATGCCTCCTCATCACGTGCGCGACTGACAATGCAGCGCGCCCGATTGGACCAAAAGATGGCTTTAGTGTACTCCCCATTTGAGGGGACGTTCGTAGGCCGCGAGTAAAATGCCCGAAACCACATAGGGGAATTGCCGCCCCTTGAGCCACTTCCCAACATGAGTCACGCCCCAGGGGCGAAACTCACTCGCGGCGGCGCTACCCGCACGTGGGGCCGCATCCGAATGAGTCATGCCCCAGGGGCGAGACTCACTCGCGGCGATCGTCCCCAATGAGTACTGCCCCAGGGGCGAAACTCATTTCCCAGATGAGGCACGCTGCGGGACTTGATTCGAGCTTTCGCACTACTCTACTCCACGCGGTGAACTCGGGCATGGAGGCCTTTCACGTTCAAAAGCGTGGCCTCGCCTACCCTCACGATAATCGCCTCGGGATCGAAAGCATGGCGATACTTGTAACGATAGCCGTATTCTTCCCAGGTCTCACCGTTGGCTAGCGTGTAGCGTTTCGTGCCGTTGAAGCCGACGAATTCGCCATCAATTTCGACTTCCCTGACTGCCTCGAGGCGTTCGACCTGCTCGGTTTCACCACCGACCGTCATCATAAGCATGCCGTTTACGTTTTCGATGACCACCTTGGGCTCAAACTTTTCGTACTCCCAATAGCGGAAATTCAC
>CADBQL010000114.1 GCA_902796815.1 uncultured Coriobacteriaceae bacterium
CATTCGGCAGAGTGACTCCGTCAGGGAATACCAGTTTGCTGCTATCGATTTGCCACTTATGGGATCCGCCGGTCATGACGAGGAATGTGATGTCGTCGTCAGAGCTGAAGCTGGATTCCAGTATCTGCATGAGGTTATAGGTTGCCAGCCCAGCGTCTGTTTCCAGGTCAGCGCCGCAGTCATAGAGCATGATTGTCCGCTTTACCTGAGAGTTTTCGTCTGCTGTAGACAGCGTGCCTATCTTCAGCGAGCCCTGGTCGGCCTGTGCGGTCGGCAGGGCTTCTGCAGGATTCGGGGTGCCCCCTTCTACCGCAAAGGCAGGAAGCGCAATCATGGTTATCGTGAGCGCCACGGCAAGCACTGCAACTAATACTTTATGACATCCTGTTCTCATCTTTTGCCCCCTTAAACACGAAGGTGGTTCTCCGAACTCTTGCTGCTGGTATGGTCGAATAGTCATTTGCCCAGGTGCAGGTAGGGTCTTTCCCGGCGTGGCCCGTGGCTGATACACTTACCGGCTCAGCGAGAGAGCCACAACATTTAACTTAGGTGCAATTATACCCTTGCGAGATGTGCGATTGCTTTAGCGGGCGGTGCGGACGATGTTGATGAAGTCGCCCAGACCGCGGTCGCCGAAGACTTTGAAGCGCGGAATGTTGTAGAGCGGCGAGGTTCGCGTGGCGGGCCAGCTCATCATGTAGCCGAAGCCGATCTTTATAGACTTGTGCGCCGCGATGGACTCCAGGAGATTCTGGGAGTAATGACCGAAGGGGTAGGCGATGGCCGTAAAGCCGAAAGCCTCGTTGCGGTCGAAGTCCTGATCGATCGCCCAACGGCTCCACGATGTTACGACGCCGTTGCCCGAGCCATTACGATGGTGCATGTTCCATGTGTGGCTTTGGAATTCGAGGTTGGGGTACTTCTTGCGCACCTTGCGAATTGCGTTCCAGCCGACGTAGTGATCCGACCAGCTCCACGGATCGTACTTAGGCGTCTTTTCTCCGACTTTTGAGCCGATGACGAAAGAGCAGGCTTTTAGGTTGTATTTCTTGAGAATTGGGTAGGCAACGCGATACGTTTCGTAAAACCCGTCGTCAATCGTGATGAGGACGCTTTTCTTGGGCAGGAACGTACCGAACACGCGCCAGTCCCTGAATTCGGATGTGCTTACCGTGTGATAGCCGTTTGCGACGAGCCAGCGCATTTGAGCTTCGAACAGGCTTGCCGATATTGCGAGGTTCGTGTTGTTGTAGCGGTAGCGTTTTGCCACGTCAGAGCAGATGCGGTGGTAGGTGAGCACGGGGATTTTTTGGGCGACCATGTTGGGGTCGACGATGACGCGAACCTTGGCGGTGGCCTTCTTTCCGTTGCTGGCCTGGGCGATAACCTTGACGACGCCGGAGCGCCTTCCCTGCACGACGCCGTTTTCGGTGATGCTTGCAATCTTGGAGTTCGAAACGCGCCAGCGGATTTTTTTGTTTTTGATCGGCTTGCCCTTGATCGTGGGGATGAGCTTAGCCCTGAACTTGACTTTTCCGTCGTTGTAGATGCGCTTGGTCTTCGCGTTGAGCTTAACGCGCTTGACCTTGGCGTATTTGGGCGTTGTGGCTTTGGTGGTCTTGGTGGCTTTGGTGGCGGTTGTTGTCTTGCCCGTGGTTGCCTGCTCGCCGCTGTCTACGGTGCCCGCCTTGAGTGTGGAATCGTCTTGGGCAGACGCGCTTTGCGGATGAGCTGCGCAGAACGCTCCTACCACCAATGCAGTTACGAGGAGCACTGCAAAAAAAGCTGCCCGCTGAACCGACTGGGCTGAAACCATCATTATGCGTCCTTTCGCTGAGCTTTTCGTTCATGGTAATTGTTGCATACATCGACTCTGTCCTAAGCAATTTTTTTGGAATTCTTAAAAGGAAGTGTGGGCACCTCGACCGCATAGGTCGAGGTGAGCGGTGTTCTGTAGCTCTAACGATGGTTTTCCGAACAGGCTTCCGAATGCGAAGCTCTGATTGTTCGGTCGCATTCCATGTGCGAATTGAGGCCGAAATGGGCTAACATGTACTTGAAAGGTTACTAAAAACACCAACGATGGGAGAAGCTATGGATATCATACAGGCAATCGAGAAGCGCATTTCGTGCCGTGCTTTTACCGACCAGCCAATTGAGCAGGAGAAATTCGACGCCCTTGTGGAAGAGGTGGCGCGTATCAACGAGGAATCGGGACTGCGTTTCCAGGTGTTCGGTCCGCGAGAGGATGGCACGGCCATCGACATGAGCGAGAAGATGTTTGCAAGCAACCCGCCATGCTATGCGGCGCTCGTAGCGCAAAAGGATCCCGTCGAGGAGGAAAAGCTCGGCTACTACGGTGAGCGGCTCGTGCTGTTTGCTGAGATGATGAGCCTTTCGACCTGCTGGGTTGCGAGCACGTACGACCGCGACACGACACGTGTCGAGCTTGCTGAGGGCGAAGTTCTGCACGACGTCA
>CADBQL010000115.1 GCA_902796815.1 uncultured Coriobacteriaceae bacterium
CCGCCCATGTCGACTTCTTTCCCGGTTTCCATATCGAGTAGCGTCAAGTCGACAGTGCTGTCCCTGCTGTGGCTCGACTGTTTGGCTATATAGCCCTGCACGAAGAGGTCGGCTTTGTCCAAATCTGGGTAGAAGAAGGGCTTCATGCGCAAATCGAGATCGTCGGCGCTCCACTGCACGAACTGCTTCACTGCTCTGGCCGGGCGATACGCGTCGAAGATCTTCAGTCGGAAACCCTGGGAGTTCAGCTCTCCGCTGACGGAGCGCAGCGCCCGCGCAGCCTCGGCGGTCAAAAGTGCGCAGGGTTCCTCGTAGCCGTCGATGCGCTCGCCAATGAAATTGTATGTCGAGTGGTAGCGGATTTCCTGGATGATGCCGGGCACGTAATCGGCCAACACCACGAATCCAGATGAGTCGTGCGTCACTATTTCCTTATAATCGGGTTCCATGCCAGTGCGCCCTTCCCTCGAACAATTCTGCTTGAGCTTTATGATAACCGTTGTTGAAGACGGTGCGCCCGATGAGTCGCGCCCCAGGGGCAAAACTCATATCCGATGAGTCGCGCCCCAGGGGCAAAGCTCATATAACTGTCGAAAGAGCGTTCTGTTGCTACGATTGCATAATCCCAGTTAAACACCTCATACTATGAGGATGAGGCCATATGGGCCCTCATTATTCCATGCTGAAAACCACTACTCCATTACCTGTGGGGGATTGCGCTTTGCTCGATGTGCGTAAAGTTTGCGCCATCGGAATTGCTTGGCTTTGACGCGTAGTCACTTGCCCCATGCACGAACGCGAAGCAGGGGGAAGAGGGCGGGTGAGCGATCAAGTCCGATCAAGTCCAACTCAACGAGAGGAGAGAGCATGTCAGAAGCGCTGGCCGAGACGAGGGCGACGACGAAGGTCGAAACTCCCACTGATTTCATTTTGGGAGAGACAAACGGCAAGGAATACAAGCGGGGAAGCCGCCTGCCGAAGGCCGAGAATCCGGCCCCTGCCGCCAAGACCCCTGACGTACCTTGGAAATGGGAAGAGGACGGCATGACCGTCATCCGCGGAACTGCGCGTTCCGCACCGGGATGCCACAATGTGTGCGGCATTCTTTCGTATGTGAAAGATGGACGCCTGGTAAAGGTCGAAGGCGATCCCGAGGATCCTTACAACCAAGGCCGCCTTTGCAGCCGCTGCCTGTGCATTCCGGATTACGTGTACAGCCCCGAACGCTTGCAGTACCCGATGAAGCGCGCCAAAGCCGATCGTGGAAAAGACAAGTTCGAGCGCATCAGCTGGGATGAGGCCTACGACATCATCGTCGAGAATTTCAAGAAGATCGCTGACGAGTACGGTGTTGACAAGATCGCGTGCTGCCAGGGCACCGGTCGCGACATCCATCAGGTGACCCGCGTTAACGCTTCAATCGGCTCCCCGAACGAGGGCGTGCCGTATTTCGCGGGCAACTCCTGCTACCTGCCCCGCATCGCCTCGATGGCGTGCATGTTGGGCGACCCCTGCGTCATGGACTGTTCGCAGTTCCTCCCCGAGCGCTATGACGATCCGCGCTACGTGGTGCCCGAATACTGCATCATCTGGGGCCATCAGCCCTTCTATTCCAACGCGGACGGCTTCTACGGCCACTGGATTACCGACCTGATGAAGCGAGGCATGAAGGTTGCCGTCGTTGACCCGCAGCTCACCTGGATTGCCGCTAAGGCAGGCGAGGATTGGTTGCAGGTACGTCCCGGCGGCGACGGAGCGCTGGCCATGGCCATGCTCAAGGTTATTTGCGATGAAAAGATTTATGACCAGCAGTTTTGCGACTATTGGGTCTATGGTCTCGAAGCCGTATGCGACCGCGTGGCCGAGATGGACCTCGATGACCTGTGCGAAAAGGCCTGGGTTGCCAAAGAGGACGTCGTGCGCGTTGCTCGAACGTATGCGACGAGCAAGCCGGCCGCGATTCAGTGGGGTGTCGCGCTCGACCAGCAAACTGGTGGCCAGCAGGCGGCTCACGCCATCACGGCGCTGTGGTGCATCACGGGCAACCTGGATGTTCCGGGCGGAAACGTCATCGGTCAGTCCTGCTGGGGCATCGATCAGCCCAACTGGGTCGGCACCTGGGATTATGATGAGCTCATGACCGAGGAGGAAGCCGCCAAGCGCATCGGCATTGCTCGTTACCCAATGTTCGCAGTCGGCTTCAAGAACCTGTCTTCCAACGCCACCATCGAGGCTTGGCAGGCTGGCGAGATTCCCATCCGTGGCGCCTACATTGTCACGAACAACTTCCTTGCCACGATGGGCGCGCAGGCGATTACGCAGCTCGAGTGGTACAAGCAGCTCGATTTCTGCGTCGTGCAGGATTTGTTCATGACTCCGACTATGATGGCGCTCGCCGACGTGGTGCTCCCGGCAGCAACCTATGCCGAGCGTAACGGATTCGGCGGGTTGAATCCCTATCGCATCAGCTGCATCAACAAGGCTATCGAGCCCGTGGGCGATACGAAGGCCGACAACACGATCTTCCTAGAGCTCGGCAAGCGTCTGGTTGACGCCATCAAGCCCGAAAACGCCGACATTGCCTGGCCGTGGGACACGGTTGAGGAAATGTGGGACTACGCGCTCGAGGATGGCGGCTTTACGTGGGATGACCTGCGCGAATCTACCTGGAAGTACCCCGAGTTCGAGTATCGCAAGTACGAGAAGGGTTTGCTGCGCCCCGACGGGCAGGTGGGCTTTAGCACCGAGACCGGACGTGCCGAGATCTACTCGATGGTTTTCCATCACACGAGCTGGTCGGGCCTCGATCCGCTGCCGAGCTACGTCGAGCCGGTCGAGTCACCCTACAGCGCCCCCGAGGACGTCGAGGAGTATCCCTACATCGTGTCCTCCGGAGCCAGAGTGCCGCATTTCTTCCACTCCGAGCAGCGTCAGATTCCGAAGTTGCGCGCGCTGCATCCGGATCCCCTGTGCTGGATTCACCCGGATACCGCCAAGAAGCATGGCATCGAGGACGGCGAGTGGTTCTGGCTCGAGAACAAGCATGGCAAGTGCAAGTACAAGGCACACTACGATATCGGACGCGATCCGCGCGTCATGATGTGCGAGCACGGCTGGTGGTTCCCCGAGCGCAAG
>CADBQL010000116.1 GCA_902796815.1 uncultured Coriobacteriaceae bacterium
AGATCGCCGCTTCTTTTGCGCGGTCGAAAGGCGGATAAAGCGCGAGACGGCCCGAGGAGGGGCCTGGGCAGGGCGGGCCATGGGCGGAAGCGGTGCTACTGCTTTTTACTTAGGGAGACATGCTCCGTGCCCATTTCATGACACATGAGCGGTTACAATATATAAAACGATTTTCAACCGAGCGCGAAGGCGGTAAAGATCATGATCGATTTCAACGTCCCTCCCTACATTGGCAACGAGATGGACTACGTGCGGGAGGCCGCTCAGACGAATCGAAAGATTTGCGGTGACGGGCCTTTCACTAAACGCTGCCATGCCTGGATAGAAGAGCGCTTTGGCACACCTAAGGCGCTGCTCACGACGAGCGGATCGACTGCTTTGGATATGGCGGCAATCCTTTCGGAGCTCGAACCGGGCGATGAGGTTATCCTGCCGTCGTTTACTTTCTCATCTACTGCAACAGCGTTTGCCTCCACTAAGGCCACGCTCGTGTTTGTCGACGTCAGGCCTGATACCATGAATATTGATGAAACGAAAATCGAGGAGGCGATAACCGAACGTACGCGCGTAATCGTTCCCGTTCACTATGCTGGCGTTTCTTGCGAAATGGATACTATCATGGAGATAGCCCGCGAACATGAGCTCCTCGTCTGCGAAGATGCCGCACAAGGAGTTATGTCGACCTACAAAGGGCGCGCGCTTGGAACGATTGGTGATTTTGGCTGCTATTCATTCCACGAGACGAAGAATTACTCGATGGGTGAAGGTGGGGCATTGTGCCTGCAGGATAGCGCGCTCGGAGAACGTGCTGAAATCATCCGCGAGAAAGGCACTGATCGTTCTCGCTTCCTGCGCGGTCAAGTTGACAAATACACTTGGGTGGATATCGGTTCGAGCTATTTGCCGTCAGATATGAACGCAGCTTATCTCTGGGCTCAGCTCGAGTGTGCCGACGAAATCAACAATGATCGGCTTACCACATGGAACGCGTATCACGCTGCATTTGCGGATCTCGAAGCGCGCGAACGCTTAACGCGTCCTTCGGTTCCGGCTGAATGCGTTCACAATGCACATATGTACTATCTCAAATGCCGCGACCTTGAGGATCGTACGGCCTTTATAGCATTTATGAAAAAGCGCGGAATCATATGCGTATTCCATTACGTCCCCCTGCACTCCGCTCCCGCAGGCCTCAAGTTCGGCCGCTTCAGCGGCGAGGATCGCTATACCACGAGTGGAAGCGACCAGCTCGTTCGTCTACCCATGTACTATGGGATGACGAACGAGGATCGCGCAACGGTGATTGAGGCTGCGCTCGAGTACTTTGAGGGGTAATTACGCTAAACGCAAATCGGGAAAGGGGTGTATCCCCTTTCCCGATTGAAGCACATAGTGGAATTGGGAAAGGAAAGGGGTCAGACCCCTTCCCCATTTATTACGAAAGCTCTGCGAGCTGCTCGTCGATGTGTGCGATCTTTTCGGAAAGGTCGGCGTGCTTTGCGCGGTCTTTCTCGATAATCTCGGGTGCAGCCTTAGCGAGGAAGCCTTCGTTCGAAAGCTTCTTGGCAAGTTTCTGCTCGTCCTTCGCGAGCTTCTCGCGCTCCTTTGACAGCCGGGCGCGCTCAGCTTCAAAATCGACGAGGCCGGCGAGCACGACGAATGTCTGTATTCCACTTCCGAGCACGACCGTTGAAGCTTCTGGCTTTGCGACATCTGACGAAATAACAAGCGAAGCCGTATTGGCCATGTTCTCGACAAGCGAGCGTTGTCCATCGAGAAGTGCGGCATCAGCACCCTCTACCCTCACGGCAACGTCGAGTTCCTGTTTGGGCGAAATACGGTAACGGGCACGCGTCGAGCGTACGGCCGTGACCGTTTCGCAAACAAGCTGGATCGCTCTTTCTGCATCATTGTCGGCAAAACGCGCAAGCGCCGCAGCATCAGGCCACTGTGCACCGATAAGATACGGATTGTCGCTACGATCGAACGGAAGATCCTGGTAGATCTCTTCCGTGACAAAAGGCATGATAGGATGGAGCAGCCTGATGGCTTGATCGAGCACGAACATTAGATTGCGCTGGCAAGCAAGTCGGTCGGTCGGGTCATTGTCCGCCGAGAGACGACCCTTAGAAAACTCGATATACCAGTCGCAGAATTCATTCCAGAAAAACGCATAGAGGGCACGCGTGATCTCACCGAATTCGAATTGCTCGTAAAGCTCGTCTAATGACGATACGAGTTTCGCTAGACGGCTGAAAATCCACTTATCAACTGGCGTGGAGACCTCGGGCTCACCAGGTTCGTATCCTTCGAGGTTCATGTTCACGAAACGTGCTGCATTCCTGATCTTGTTTGCAAAATTGCGCGAGCTCACGAGTTTATCTTCGTTGAACTTGAGATCCTGAGAACCGGTCACCTGCATAAGCAAGCCAAATCGCATGCCATCGGCACCGTAATCTCGCATGAGCCGGAGCGGATCAACGCCGTTGCCACGGCTCTTAGACATCGGCTTTCCGTCGGCGCCCATGACAGTGGGATGGATAATCACGTGCTCGTACGGAATTTGGCCCGTGCAGTACTCTGAAGCCATAACCATGCGGGCCACCCACAAGCCCATGATGTCGCGTGCTGTCGAAAGCACCTGCGTCGGGTAGGTTGCTGCAATCTCATCGCTCACATGCTCGCGGTCGGTCCAACCCTGTGTGGCAAAAGGCCACAGCTGGGAAGAGAACCATGTGTCGAGCACATCTTCATCCTGACGAATCGCGCCACCGCATGAGGGGCATACGCTCGGTTCTTCGACGCAGGCGTCTTCCCATCCACAAGCGTCGCAATAGTACATCGGGATACGATGGCCCCACCAGAGCTGTCGCGATATACACCAGTCTTTGAGATTAGCAAGCCAGTCAAGGTATACTTGCTTCCAACGCTCGGGGTGGAATTGAATCTCGCCTGACTCGACCGCATGCGCTGCAGGCTTCTTCAGCTCGTCGACGGCGACGAACCACTGCTCTGATTCCCACGGCTCGAGTTTGGTATGGCATCGATAGCACGTCATAACCGAATGGAAATGCTCCTCGACGTGGTCGAGCAATCCGAGTTCCTCGAAGGCTTCGACGATTGCATCGCGGGCCTCGTCCCGGTCCATACCGCTGAACTTTCCGTATCCTTCAACCACATGCGCGGTTTCATCCAGGATGTTGATGCGCGGCAAGTCGTGGCGCTGTCCCATGCCCCAGTCGTTGGGGTCGTGGGCAGGCGTGACCTTCACGA
>CADBQL010000117.1 GCA_902796815.1 uncultured Coriobacteriaceae bacterium
ACGCGAGTTGAACGCGATGGATGCCAGGATCGCAATTTTTGCCGCCGCATCAAAACCGTCGACGTCGGCGGTCGGGTTCGCCTCCGCAAAACCCTTGGCCTGCGCTTCGGCAAGCACGTCATCGTAGGGCATGCCATCTTCGTCCATGCGCGTGAGCATATAGTTCGTCGTGCCGTTGACGATGCCGAGAACCGAGGAAATCTCGTTCGAGATCAGCGAGTGCTTGAGCGGGTCGATAATCGGAATGCCGCCGCCCACGCTTGCCTCGAACGCGATCTCGACGCCAGCCTCCTTAGCGAGGTCAAAGATTTCTTCGCCAGCCGTCGCCATGAGCGCCTTGTTCGCGGTCACGACGTGCTTGCCAGCCTTGAGCGCGTTGCACACGATGGTGTGCGCAACACCGGTCCCGCCAATGAGCTCGATGACCACGTCGATATCGGGATCGTTGATGATTTCGTTGAAATCGTTGGTGTACAGGTCAAGCACCCCGTGCGCTTCGGCTTCCTTCGGATCGAGCGAGCAAACGCGCACAAGCTCGATATCGATGCCGAGATGCTTCTTGAAATCCTCTTTGTGGTTGTTGATGATATCCAGGCAGCCGCCGCCGACGGTACCCGTTCCCACCAGGCCAATCTTTACAGGCATATACGCTCCTCCCTCGCGAAACCAACGTTTTCGCATGATGCGGGCTTTTGGCCCTCCTTAATTGCATGACGATACTTTACCAGCAAATCCGCGGCTTGCGCACCATGAATGGGATATGAGGTGTAAATGGCCGTCTCGGCGAAATACAATCGAAACACTCGCGGCTTTTGAGGCGTTTTTAGAACAGCATGAAAACCTTGGCCAGCACAAAGCCGATCAAACCGCAGCACGGAAACGTCAACAGCCAGGCGAAGACCATATTCTTGGCAATAGGCCAGTTCACATGGCGAATGTTCTTCGAAGCACCCACGCCCATGATGGCCGAAGTCGAGCAGTGCGACGTCGAAACCGGCATGCCCGTGATGCTCGAGACGAACAGCGTGATGACCGTGCTGATAGAGGCGGCTACGCCCTGGTATTTCTCGAGCTTGACCATGTCCATGGCGACCGACTTGATAATGCGCTTGCCGCCCAGAAACGTGCCGAGCGAAATCGCCAGCGAGCACGTAATCATGAGCCAAACCGGAAATCCTGCCTGATCGGCAGATTCCATACCAAACGAAAGGGCGATGCCCAAAATGGCGATCGACATGAATTTCTGGCCGTCTTGAGCGCCATGCAAAAATGACAAGAGCGCTGCGCATACGTCCTGGGTTGCGACGAAAAGCTTTCCCGACGCGCGACGCTCAAAGCCAGCAAACGCGCGCTCGATGATGCGCACGGCCAGCCAACCGAGCACGAAGCCCGCAAACAGCGAGAATGCCATACCATAAATGACCTTGGCCCACTCGCCAATAACCACACCGCCCCATCCGTTGAGCGCAATGGCGCCACCGGTGATACCCGCGATGAGCGAATGCGATTTCGACGCGGGAATGCCGGCAAACCAGCAGACAATGCCCCAGACGATAGCGCCAATCATGGCCGCCATCAGGGCAAGTAGCGCCTGATGCGTATCTCCCGAAAAATCGACCATGTTAAACATCGTATGCGCGACTGCGGTGGAAATGTAGGTCATGCCCACAAGCCCGACGAAGTTGAACACGGCCGCAAGGACCAAGGCTTGATTGGGTGTGAGACAACGCGTCGAGACTGCAGTTGCTATAGCGTTTGGCGCATCGGTCGCACCCGAAATCACCGTTACCGCTATGACGAGAATTATGATGACAGCCAATGAGGGATATGTCGAAACTTGCCCAAGAATCGCCATGAGGCTTAAGTCCATGCCGTCCTCCGTAACAACGAGACAGAATTTGCGCGGCATTGCCTATTGTAATTGAAGCAGGAAAACAAGCAAGGACGGATTTGTTTTATTGGGTCGCAGTATAATCATTGCAGTTATCTCGATGCGAAACGCTCCACAAAGCCCCAGGTGAGAAGGCGCATCAGCCTGTCCTCGCCATAGTTCCGCAGTTTAGCTTCTAAGAATTCTTGCGTAAGCCCTGTTCGTAGGGCTATTCTTTTGTCAACAATAATGATATTTCTTGGCGTGGCAGCGCGTGGCATGTGATACAATATGGGGTGGTTCGGAGAAAGGCGGGCACCACATGTACCTCAAGCAGATACCCCAGAAGAACGGCCGCGTGAAGCTCGCGGTCTACGAGAGCTACCGCGAGGGAAAGCGCACCCGCCAGCGGACGGTGCGGCCGCTCGGCTACCTCGACGAGCTCGAGGCCGTCCACGACGACCCCGTGGCCTGGGGAAAGGCCGTCGCCGCCGAGATGACCGAGGCCAAGAGGGCCGCCGAGCAGGCGGTGCCCATCGAGATCCACCCCGCCCAGAAGATCGACAAGCGCGCGGACAACGTGAAGAACATCGGCTGCGCCGCGGCGCTCTCGCAGTACGCGGCGCTCGGGATCGAGCGGGCGCTGCGCAACCACATGCGCGGCTCGGGCGCGGAATACGACCTGAACGCGGTGCTCAGGCTGCTCGTCTGCGAGCGCGTCGTCGAGCCGGGGTCGAAGCTCGCGGCGTGGGGCAACCGCGGCCGCTACTTCTTCCGCGCCGACTTCTCGGAGGACGACGTCTACCGCGCGCTCGACGAGCTGGCGGCCGCCAGGGGCCCGGTCGTCTCCGCGATGAACCGCTCGATCGCCGCGGCCGGC
>CADBQL010000118.1 GCA_902796815.1 uncultured Coriobacteriaceae bacterium
GCGAACACAATCACCGTTACGCCGCCTGTCACCGGCGTCGAGGTCAGCAAGGCCTGGACGAGGGACGGCAAATCGGTCGAATGGCCGAAGGGCGCAGAGGTCACCGTGGAGATTCGCGGCGACGGCAAGTCCCTTGCCGAGGTTACCCTCAAGAAGGGCGCCGAGTCTGGTGCGTTCACCGGCTTCCCGGTGTACGAGAGCGTTAAGTACGAGATAGTCGAGAAGAGCGTGAAGGGCGTCGATGGCAACTTCAAGACGACGGTCAAGGGCGACACGACAAATGGTTACGTTGTGACGAACAGCCTTGAAACGACTCCGACCCCGACTCCAACTCCGACCCCGACCCCGAGTCCGATTACCTACTACGGCAAGCTCACGGTCGTGACCACCGTTACAGGTGGCGTGCCCAAGGAAGATGTTGACAAGGCGCTCGAGTTCGAGATCACGACTACGGTCGACGGAAAGACCAAGTGGGTGGACAAGGACGGCAACCTTTCCGATACCAAGGTCGTGCTCACGCCGGAGGATGGCTTCGAATGCACGGAGGAGAACGGTGTTCTCACCTATAAGAAGGTATTCGACAAGGTGCCTGAGGGTGACTACACCGCTAAGGAAACCAGGACCGCCATCGACGGCTGGAATTTCAAGAGCGACAAGTCAGTCATCACGCATACGGTAACCGTGCCGCGTAACGGCGAGGCCAAGGCAAATATTAAGGATCATTACGAGAAGAAGGCGTCTACCCCGACTCCAACGCCAACGCCGACCCCGACGACGACCCCGACGCCGACGCCGACGCCGGCCAAGGTTTCCATCACCGTCAGCAAGTTGATTACCGGGACGAAGACGGCATTGTCGGGTGCAGGCTTGAGCATCGTCGATAAGGCGACTGGTAAAGAGGTAGCCAAGTGGACGAGCTCGAAATTCGCCTATCGGATCGTGAGCGTTCTTGAGGCGGGCAAGACTTATGTTCTCAAGGAAACGACCGTTCCGAATGGTTACACAAAGGCCGCAGATGTCGAATTCACGGTAACGGGTGGCGCAACGTCTCAGATCCAGATTTCGTCGGGTGAAAAGACGAGTGCAGGCGCTGTGAACGCGAGTGCGACGGGTACGACTATCAACCTGTACGACGCGCGCAAGCAGGATTCGGGTAACGGCGGCACGACTCGCAACAACTCCACGAGTCCTAACTCGAACACCAAGGGCACGACAAGCGGTGGCTCGGCAGCGCCTCAAACGGGCGACACCTTGCCTCTGGCTGTGCTCGGCCTGGTTGCCATGGTTTCGGCTGGAGCCGTGGGAATCTCGAGGAGAAAGCTGCGCAAGAGAGACTAACGTCGCAAATTCGTAAAGCGCTTCAAGCGCTAACCAGCTGAGCGAGTCGGGGGCGCAAGTCCCCGGCTCGCTTTTTGCATCGAATGAGTTTTGCCCCTGGGGCGAAACTCATCACGTCCTGGGAGTTCGGCGCGCTTACCTGGTAGGCTAATGAGCTTTCATGTGCTACCATTGCGCATGTATATATTCGTGTAAGCTGGAAACGCAATATGATCAAAGTAGTGCTTCATGAAAACATGAGCCTCGTCGACGCTGACATCGAAGAGGTTATTCAGAGCGTCGCCCATGAGGTGGGCTTTGATTCTGTTCGCGTTGTACGTTTCCAAAACGGCATAGACCTCGCCGACAAGCTCACGCCCGAAAAGAGTGTGCTCGTTGATCTGGCGTTCGTACCGTATGAGATGCCGGGCCTTTCGGGTCTTGAGGCTTTGCGCGAAGTTCGGTCGTTTTTGCCGACGCTGCGAAGCGTCATGATCGCCGATGGTGCTGAACATGCAGGTGAAGCTGCGGCTGTGGGCGTAGATGGCTATCTGATCAGTCCGCTTTCTGCTGGCGCATTTAAGCAGTGCGCGTTAGCGCAGATGGCAGCCGTTGCCAAGTTGCAGGCGGAGTCTTTTGTGGTAAACGGCCGCACGGGCGTGCGCCGCCTGCGGTTCGGCGAAGTGCGCTACTGCCAAACGTCCGGCCATGATCAAGAGATTCACCTTATCGACGGGGAGACGGTCACGGTGCGTTTCTCGTCGCAGGCGCTGTTCGAGCTGCTTGCGGGCGATCCGCGGTTTTTCAAGCTGGGCAGCTCAAACATCATCAACCTTGACGAGGTGGTCGAAACGCGTACGTCCGAAGGTGTTGTAGAGCTTGTAGGCGGCATCGCGCTCGCCGTGCCTGTACGCTTGCGCAAGCCGCTCGAGGACGCTCTTCTCAAAGTGCTCTGAGCGGCTGCGTCGTCCGCTCCAAATCGTAGGCCGCTTCAAACCCAGGGTTGGCAAGATGTAGCAGCGGGTTTCCATCTCGTGATTATGCGCCACCACGATATCATTCACGTGCATTTGGGAATATAATAATATGACTTAAAAAGCGACAGAAGGGTGGAGACGTGCGCAACCAGTTTAGGGCCGCGCTGATCGTCGAGGCTATCGTGCTCGGGGTAGCGCTAGGTTTTTCGATTGTGTATTTCTGCATGAGACTGTATCGTTACGGCGGCATACTCGATGTGCTGCTTGTCCTGGTTTGGATTGTGTTTGCGGCCATGCTGCTGCTCGTGTATCGCAGCCGCATGATAGAGCGCGAAAAGCTCATGCGCCAGTTTTTTCTGTCGCACGATTGGGCGTACAATCCCGAAATCGGCTACGTGCCGCTTTCGCGTATCGTTCCTGATTGCGATCCATACGAGTTCGTGACGTTTGCAGCCGAGTCGCTCGCGCGAATGTCGTACGGGTTCGAGGTGGCCGATGCGCCCGAGGACTTTTCGCCCGAATATCTGATATCGAGCAGCCGTTTCGAGTTCCATTTTGCAGGTGAAGAATCCGATCAAGATGACGCATGCGTGGTCGTCGACAAGTGGACGGGAACTTTGCAACGTGTCGAGCTTAAGCCCGATGGAACCCATGCCTATGAAGAAATCGGCGCATACTCAAACGCGAAGGAACTCGCGACCCTGCTCAACGCGAATGATGCTATAGAATGCGCGGGCGATCTGCTCGATAGCGCGAGCGGTGGGGCCGATTCGTGGCGCGAAAGAAGCGACTCGCTGCTCGGCTTGATTGGCGGCGTGTCCGGGGGCGCTTCGTCTCCTGAGGGCTACAATGCCGAAAGCGACTTGTTCAGCCTTTTGGGGCCGGCGGGGAAAAGCGTTGCAGGAGGGGCCTCTAACCTATGATTAGAGTAGCCGTCTGCGAGTCAGATAAGTCGTTCGGGAAGCGCTTCTGCGCTGCCCTTGATGCGACTATGCGCAAAATCGGTGTTCAGAACGCCGAGGTGAGCGTAATTGGCTCGTATTCGGATCTAGGAACGCTCATGATGCGCCTGCGAGCCGATTATTTCGACTTCATTTTCTGCCGCATGGAAGCCGAAGGCGGCCCTGAGGTCTACGAGCGGATGACAAGTGTTACCAGGTTGCTGAAAGAACGATCGCCGAACTCGCACTTCGTGCTCGCGTCTTCAAAACCGGATGTAGCGTATTGCGCGTACAAGACCGAGTCGCGTTTCCTTGGCATACCGTTTGACCAGATGGCGTATGAGCATGCTATCGAAAAACCACTGCGCGAAATCGCGGAATCCAAGTATCGTCGCATAGGCCTGAAAAGCGTTAAGGGCACGATCAACGTAAATCTGAACGACATCACGTTTGCCGAAACGGGAAAGAAAGGGCTGGTTATCCATCTGCCGATCGATCGCGAGATCATGACGCGGGGGACGCTGCAGTCCCTTTTCGATAAGTTTTCGAAGCTCGACGAGCGCTTTGTTCGCGCTGGCGGCTCGTTTGTCATCAATCTTGACAGCGTCCGGTCGGTCGGTGAAAGCTCCGTCATTTTTGGCGATGGTGCCACTATCATCTTGCCCACGCGAGCGCGCAAACCCATCCGCGAGGCGTTTTTGGCCTATCAGCTTCGTCCGGAATAGCTGTTCGAAGGCGGCAAATCCTAGCAGTTCAATCAAGTCTCCTTATGGCGCGGTCGTACAATGCATCACCTCATGTGCTCAAATAAAAGCAACAAATTCGCCATTCGGCAACGTGCTCGCAATTGTTGCTCTAGGATGCAGCTTAAGCGTTGATGAATGCTGGTGCAGGATAAGGGAATTTTCGTGGGCAATACCCAAACAGATGGATCCATGCGTTCAAAAATGCAGCCGAGCCGGTCGTTTCGCGGGGCGTCTGCGTTTTTGGCTATAGCGGCATGCGCTTTGGCATTTTGCCTGGCCGTTGTAGCATTATGCCTGCCGTCTCAAGAAGCTGACCAGGACGGATACCAATCGAGCGACTCGGTTCAGGTGTCGGATGCATCTTCTGAGGCGAAAGACAGCTCGCCTGCCGTCAGCGCGACTTCCAACGCAGTTTCGAAAGCCTCCGCCGCTTCCGCTGAGGCCGATGAAGAAGGCGCCGAGTCGATTGACGACGAAGAAAATCCTATGTCTTCTGGCCTCGAAGGAGGCGAGCCCGTTTCAGGTGGATTCAGCTTTGCGCCCGTGGCTATTGTCGGTATTTTAGCCGTAGCTTTGTTTTTTGCCGTCATCATGCGCCGAATGAACGGTAGCATTCGTGATTTGAAGCGCATGTTCAAGTAAGTCGTTCGGGTCATGGCGCGGGAAATGATGAAAGGCTAGTGAGGCGCGTGAGCAAACCACGCCATAGAGCTGCGATTACAGCCAAGCTTGCTCTATCGTTTGCGTGCGCGTTTGTCATTGCGGCTATCCCTGGATTCAATGTTTTTCCCGATTTGCAGCCAGGCACGTACTACACCGGCAAGGCGGAAGCGTTCGGGCTTCCGTTCGGTCTTGGCGGCGACGGCGGGGACGAGGGGGAAGTGGTCGAGGCAACGGGCGCGAGTTTCGCTCAACCGAAATCGATTGTCGAAGTCAAACTTGCCCCCGACGCCAAAGGAGTGCCCGATATTTGCGTGGACTACGTCGACGAAGGCTACGTTACAGCGCAAGCCGCAAGCCCCGCGCGTCTCAAGTTTCAGATTAAACTCGATGAACAGACCTACAACTACGACCTTCCAAGTGACGGTGAGCAAGTTGTTTATCCCCTGAACATGGGAAACGGCACCTACACGTTTCGTATCATGCAAAACACATCGGGGAGCAACTACGTCGAGCTGTTCTCAACGGAAGCGAAAGTTTCGCTCAAAAACGAGTTCGCCCCGTTCCTCTTGCCCAATCTCTATTGCAACTACACGGCCAAGAGCGATTGTATAGAAAAAGCGCGCGAACTCACGTCGGGCGTATCTACCCAGGCGGAAGCTGTCGAGGCGGTGTGCACGTTCGTGGCCGACCATGTGAGTTACGATAACGACAAGGCCGAAGAGCTCGCCCAGCGCAGCGGTTACGTTCCAGACCCAGACGAAACGCTTGCGACAGGCAAGGGCATCTGTTTCGACTATGCCTCGCTTTCGGCTGCGATGTTGCGTTCGATGGGGATTCCGACCAAGGTCATGACCGGCTATGTAGGGAAAAACGATGTGTACCATGCGTGGATCATGGTGTATGTTGATGGCACGTGGAAGACGGGCGTGTTTGATGTCAAGCCCAAGGCCTGGTCGCGGTGCGACGTGACGTTCGCATCGACCGGGGCAACGCAATATGTTGGCGATGCGAGCGCTTACACGGATCGCTTTACGTATTAAAATGGCTACCAACGCGAGTTTGCAGCGTTCGATGGCCGAAGAGGCTGCGCAAGCCCAAGTGGCTGGCGCGAGAGGAAACGAAGGAAGACATGGCACAGAATCTGCTTGAAAGCAGCGCGCTCAGCGCCTTCTGTGGAAGCATTGCAACCATGCTTTCGGCCGGTATCCAAACCGACGAGGCGGTGTTGATGCTGGCCGAAAACCGCGAACGGTCGCGCTTCCAGGAAGTATGCAACATCATGTATCACAAGCTCGTTGCTGGCGAATCGTTTTCCCAGGCTATGCGGGCATCCGAGGGCTTTCCGCATTATGCGGTCGAAATGGCCGAGACCGGCGAGCAGTCTGGCCACCTCGAGCAGGTGCTGCGTAACCTCGAGCTGTATTACGACGAGGAAGATCGTATGTTCAGCAAGCTGCGCTCGTCGGTGGGCTATCCAGCGGCGTTGCTCGTGATCATGGCAGTGATTTTGCTGTTCACGGTTATGTTCATCCTTCCCGTGTTTGCGGGTGTCTACCACAACCTCGAAGGCTCGCTTGCCGCACAGTCGCTCGTTTCAATCGGGCTTTCGTCGACCATCGGCTGGGTTGCTTTCGTCATTACCGTTGTGTGTGCCGCCGTCGCGCTCTACCTTTCGTTTTCGACGCGCAACGAAGCAGGCCGCGCCCGCGTCATGCGTTTGTTTGAGAAAGTTCCGCTCACGAGCCGTGCGATGTACCAGTTAGCCCTTTCGCGCTTCACGGCGGCTCTTGCAACCTACGTGTCGTCGGGCGTGACCAACGAGGAGGCCATGACTCGCGCGATTGCCACGGTTGAGCACGAGAAGCTCGCGGAGCGTCTCATAGCCGCGCGCGACAGCATGGTCGATTTGGACAATCCTCGCAGCCTCGCGCAAGCCATCAGCGAGTATGGCGTATTCGAGCCGCTTTATTCGCGCATGCTCAACGTCGGCATGCGCTCGGGTAGCTCCGACGAAACACTTGCCCAGCTTTCGCAAACGTTCTTCGACGATGCGGTGATGCAGATCGACCATTCGCTCGATCACGTGGAACCTCTCCTTGCGGCGTTTTTGACCGTCGCCATCGGCGCGACGCTCATTGCGGTCATGCTTCCCCTCATCGGAATCATGGGATCGATCGGTTAAGGAAAAGGCGGTTGCTCGTTGTATCACGAGGTCACATACAAAGAGCTTGCACGGCGGCGAAATAGGCGCATCGTTTGCGCGTTGCTCGTCGTAATTGTGGTTATCGGGCTCGCGTTTGCCCTCAGCGTGTCGCGCTCGGTTGCGCGCGAGCAGGCGACGACGTCAATACGTAACGCAGTGGTGGCCGCCGCCGTCCAATGCTGTGCAGTCGAAGGGTCATACCCGCCGTCGCTTGCGCATCTCGAGGAAACGTATGGCCTGGTCATCAATCATGACGATTATGTGGTCAACTACGAATGGCTCGGCGATAACGTGGCGCCATCAGTGGTGGTGAGGCCGCGATGAACATCAACTATGCAGTGGTTTCGGCTTTTGAGCGCTCGAAGGCTCCCGAGCAGCAGCGCTCCACGTCGCGTTTGTTCACGGTCGTGTTGATGGCGGTTTTCTTCATCGTGCTCATGTTTGGGCTGGCGGCGGGCGCGAACATCTACAGCTCGGTCGTAAGCGTCAAGACCCATACTGATGATGTGCATATCCAAGCGGGCCTTTTGGCCAATACCGTGCATGTCAACGATGCGATATTCGCTGTCGAGCAGGGCAAGGGTCCCGAAGGGCCTGCGCTTGTGCTCATTGAGGCCCTCGATACCGGCACGTTCGAAACGCGCATCTACCAGTACGAAGGCACGATCTACCAGGAATACGCCTTCGCGGGCCGTCCTTACAATCCTGGCAACGCGACGCCGCTGTTTAAATCTGAGGTGTTTGATTTTTCGTTTGATGGCGAGCTGATTACCATGACGACCGACAAGGGCACGCTCGACGTGGCGCTGCGCAGCAATCAGGGAGGGAGCCTATGAGTTTCGAGCTTCCGACCCAGCGCACGCAAACCGCTGCTCCGACGCGGTGGCCGGGCATGGCGTTTCTCGTCGAGGCCTTATTATTGCTTGTGTTCGTAACGGCGTCGTTTGCCGTGTTCACGTATCTGTTTGCGACTTCTTCCGAAAGCGCCAACGAAAGCAAGAACTTGACCGATGCCGTGGCGCTCGCTTCGACGACCGCCGAGCGGTTTGCCGCCGAGCCGACGAGCGTCGAGGGCGAATTCATTGAGGGTGGCCTGCGCGTCGTATGCGACGTTCGGCCCGAAGAGCGTCCTGGCGGCACGATGTACCACGCCACCATCAGCGTGAGCCGCTCGGATAGCGCAGATAGCTCATCGCCGATTTACGAAATCCAGACGTCCAAGTACGAAAGCGGGGTATAGCGATGGCGAAGTTCCAGCTCAACCCCGGTGTTCAGGGTTCTGCGCATCTCTATGAACCCAATCGCGTGCGTATAGGTTCGATTTCGATTTTTGCGCTGATGATCGTCATCTGCCTGGCGGTGCTTGCCGTGCTGGCGTTTTCTACGGCCTCGGCCTCGCTGACGATGGCGCAACGTCAGGCAACTGCAACAACCGAGCTGTATTTGGACGAAGTGGCTGCTCAAGAATTTTTGGCGAACGTCGACGCGTTGCTGGCCGATCAGCGCGCGCCAGGAGTCGCGCAGGAAGATGAGCCTGCGGTCGAGCTCGCGCGCAACGAATGGGGAAACGTCGCTTACGATGAGAACGGCCTGGTAGTTGTTGTGGAAAAGGAAGCGGGAGGTAAGGCCGATGCGGGCGAGTCTTCGGATGCGTCTGCCGCTGCCGCCGAGCAGGCCGTTTCCGCAGGCGAACAGAAGTCGGGCAAGTCTGCGGATGCGAACAAGGCTGCCGATAACGCTACCGCCGAGAAGAAGTCGGGCGAAGCTGCGGATTCGGCCGCCTCTGAGCAGGCCTCTCCCGCAGATGGGCAGAAGTCGGGCGATGGCGGCCGGCGGATTATCATGACCGAAGGTGCGCCCAAAAGAGTTGATGGGGACAAGAGCGAAGCCGCTAAGACCGCCGGGGCCGCCAATGCAAGCAAGACGGACGAGGCAGCTAGGACTGCTGGAGCTGCTAATGCGGGCAAGGTGGATGTGGACGTAATCGAGCGGGCGCTTCCCGACCTGTGCGCCGCTGCTCGACAGGCGTCTGCGGACCGGGTGGAGGTTACGGCGCATATGTATGGCAACCGCGTAGCGGCTGAGTTCTCGTGTCAGAACGGCCGTCTGCTCAACATCGTCATCACTGTCCGCGACAATGCAACGTATCGTATCGACCGTTGGAAGATGTCCGCGGTCCAAAACGAGGAACCGCCCGAAGGCCAATTCATGATCATAGACGACGGGCCTTAGGTCCGAGAACGCGACTGGAAGGGAGCTTCCCTTTTGGTAACAGATTCGGCCCCAAATCAACTGGCGATCGATGAGGGGCCTGTAAAGCGCCTGAACAAGGCGAGGAGGGCATGAAAATGTGACCAGAGGGGTGACCCTCCCTCCAGTCACAAAGACCGACCGAAACGAGGAGACCATGGAACTGATACCGCTGCTCAAGCACATGATCGAGAATAAAGCGTCCGACATCTACATCGTGGCTGGCATGCCCATCACGTACTCTGCCCACGGTTCGCTCGTGCGCACGGGCGAAGGTTTCCTCAAGCCTGCCGAGACACGTGAGGTCATCGAGGCGATTTATGCTCTGGCCAATCGCGATATCAAATACATGCTCGATAACAAAAATCATGACGAGGACTTCTCGTTCTCTATTGGCGGCGTCGGGCGTTTTCGTGCGAACGTGTTCAGGCAGCGCGGTTCGCTTTCGGCCGTAATACGCGTTATTCCGTTTGGGTTGCCGAACCCTGCGGATTTCGGCATTGGCGAGGATGTGCTGTGCCTGTCCAAGTTGCAGAAAGGCCTGGTCCTGGTCACGGGACCAGCAGGGTCGGGCAAGTCCACGACTCTTGCCTGCATCGTAGACCGGCTGAACCACGAGCGCTCAGGCCATATCATCACGATGGAAGACCCCATTGAGTACGTGCATCACCACGGGAACTGCATTGTCACCCAGCGCGAGATCCCCACCGACGTGGCTACGTACGCCGAAGCCCTGCGCTCGGCCTTGCGCGAGGCGCCCGACATTATTCTGCTCGGCGAGATGCGCGACCCCGAAACGGTCGCCACGGCCATGACCGCTGCCGAAATGGCGCAGCTGCTTTTCTCCACATTGCACACGACGAGCGCTGCTGGCACCGTAGACCGCATTGTCGATACGTTCCCCGCTGCTCAGCAGCATCAGATTCGCATCCAGCTTTCGCTCGTGTTGCAGGCAATCGTCTGCCAGCAGCTCGTGCCCACGATTGACGGCGGATTGACCCCTGCGTTCGAGATCATGATCAGCAACCCCGCGATTCGCAACCTCATTCGCGAGGAGAAAACCTACCAGATTGACTCGGTCATAGCCGCAAGCGGCGCAGTTGGCATGCGCACGATGGACCAGAGCCTTTTCCAGCTCGCCAAGCAGGGCCGCATCACCGCTGAGACCGCCTTGCGTTTCTCGATTCACGAA
>CADBQL010000119.1 GCA_902796815.1 uncultured Coriobacteriaceae bacterium
GAGTATCGCCGTCGTGTCATGCATGTACCAGCCCGGAAACGCCGTATGCGACGAAAACAGTCCTGTCGGCACGGGGCAGACATCGGCACCGGCGGCAGAGAGCACAGGTATGGCTATGCCAAGCGAGCATTTTCCGTACCCGCATAAGTCGTGAACGGCGGCAACACGCGGGATGTATTCAAAATTTCGCTTGTAGAGCATTGGAGTTTTGGGCGATTGAACGACCGTCATGGCAATCCTTTCATAGCGAGGTGGATTCGGGATAAGCGGTATCTAGCAGGTATTGCTATAGACCATCCGCTGTATGCTGTACCCCACAGTTTTCATGGTGGATAGTATAGCGTCATCGCCCCCGCAAAAACATGGGCTCTTCGTCAACAAGCGCTTTAGTCATCATTTACGATTGCCGCCCATGAACGGCGACCATCTGCAAAACCGCCTGTGCACAGGTTTTATCCCCATGCACAGGCGCAGCTTGCTCTTATTTCATTACCAGGTCGTACGTCGCCAAAGTGTCATCCGTTTCGACATCCACCAAATGTATTTTGCCTTTGACGTTCTTCAGCTTCTCAACGCCGCCGCCAAGCTCGTCCGTAAGGAAGTACAGGTGCGCATCGACTGTTTGGCCAGGGCTTACCATATCGCCCAAATTGCCGTCGATCTTCTTACCGTCGACTTCGAATTCATTTTCGGCCACGTATAGGTACAAATCCTTGTCGCTCTTATTCGTGAAAGCCAAGCGGTAGGTCGGATCGCCGTCATTAAATTGGCCCTTACCCGTCACTTCGATCTTGCAGTATTTGTCATCGGCTACTGGCACAGCCTTTATATCGTCGATTTGCACATCCGGCGGCGCAGTATCGCCCGTCTCAAGGTCCGCCAGTTCTGCGTCGGACAGCTCCTCGAGGCCATTATCCTCATCGAGGCCAAACTCATTGCCGCTGGATTTCTCGAATACGAGCCTAGATCCATCTTCCGATCCCATTATGAGCTTGCCGTCACTTACGTAAATCTCGGCCGTACCGGAATCTTCGATCTCAAGAGTCGCCGTCGACCCGTCAGTTTTCCATGTCCCGTACATGTACGAATCGGCGATCATCATTTCGGCAAAATCCTCGTCGGCTAAATTGAGCGCCGCGCTAAACCCAACCTTCGACGACTCTCCGAGCTTCCAGGTGCCTTTGAGGCTATCTGCATCGACCGATTTCTGCGCACCACCACAGCCTACAAGCGCCAACGCGAACAAGCATCCCAACGCAACAGCGATAATTGAAACCCGTTTCATCAAACCGTCCTCCGTCTCCTCAGATGCAAAACGTCTGTATTGCACTATTTGACATTGCGAAAAAGTATACTCGCACGCTTTAGAAAGCCTGAAAAAGCCGCTGAATCGTCAACCTATTCCCATGGTAATTCGATTGCGCGAACACGGGAATCACATGAATGCCCATCCGCAAAAGGCGCTACACGACCTTGACAACAACGGTAACCGTGCTTGCGCCAGCTTTGTAGTTGGCAGTGCCAGCCGCACGCACCTTAACGCAGATTCGATATATACCGCGCGGCGTACCTCGCTTTACGATAATGTTTCCCACCTTTTTTTGAATGGAAAGCTGCTCGGATGACTTTGCCGCAACTTTGGCGTACGTAACCGCTCCCTTGGGCTTTCTCGTAAATATGACCGCCCGAGTTGTCTTCACAGATTGCTGCGCAAGCGCATAAACGTTAACGGTCTTGCCTGCAGGCTTGACTGCAAGGGGATTCTTGGCCTTCTTGATGGTAAATTTTTTCGCAACCGATCCACCATACGCTCCGATTCCCTTTATGGACACCGTATACGTCCCCACATATTTGCGACCCTTAGCATAAGTGACTTTGTAATCGGTACCAGCTTTCAGCTTCGTTCCGCCGTATACAACCGAGGAAACGGCCGGCGTCTTTACTTTGCCATCAAAGACATACGCCGATTTTGAAAGTTTGACACGCGCCTTGGCGATAGAACGCTTGACCGTGATCTTCTTCGAAATCGAAATCCGCGGCGCAGCTGAGAGCGTTGCGGTAATCGTGGCGGTCCCGGGCTTGAGCGCAGTCACGTAACCGCTTGTGGAACCCACTTTTGCAACAGCCGTATTGGAGCTTGCCCACGTGTATCCCGAAATCCTACCCGTTTTTAGCTTGAACTCCTCCTTCGCTCCAACAAACATGGCTGAGGGCGCGGTCATTTTCGCATCGTAGACGGTAATCGTGCGGTATAGGACGTTCAACCGGCCAGTCGTCGATGCTTCGGCAGCAGAAACCGGCGAGGTACGCCTCGCGCGGATAATCGCCTCGCCATTGGAAATCCCCCGTACAAGCCCTCCGTCCACCTCCGCAATGCTCGGATCAAGCGAATCCCAAACCCACGTACCGCCTTGGCCAGCAGGAACCGAAAGCCTGATGGTCTTCCCAGCCGCCACCGCACTTGCACCCCTCAAAAAGCCAGAGCGAGCAGCCGCTACCGCCAAATCGGCTCGAACGAAACCATAACCGGTATAGGCATCGAAGCCTTTCTTTACCGTCTCATAGCTCAAGGTATACGCCATATCTTGCGCCGTCGTGCACAAAACACTCTTGGCTTCGCCCGGCAACAACCGAGGGTTGGCTGCGAACATAAGCGCAGCCACTCCCGAGACAACCGGTGTCGCCATGGAAGTGCCCGTCAACGCACCGTAGCCCGGCATGTCAGACAGGCTCGAGCCGCTGCCGATAGCAACTCCTGACGGCCATGTGCTCCATATGTTTGTCCCCGGAGCAGCGAGATCCTTCGTTTTTTCGTTTTTGACATTGTAGTTTGAGGAAAGGACGTGACGCATGCTCGTCCAACTATACGACGAACCACCCGACTTGGCATTGATGACCCCCACGCCAACTTCTGAGAAATCGCAGGGGAAGCAATAGTACGGCATCTTCGGTTTACCCCGATCGTCCACAGGCGCCGACGAAGCATTGCCAGCAGCCATGACCGGCAAAATCCCATACGTGTAGTAAGCCTTGTCAATCGCGCGCAACGCTGCGATATCGTAGCCGCCCGAGCCCCCAATGCTCATGTTGAGCACGCGTACGTTATAAGCCTTCGCGCGCTGCATCACATAGTGCAACGCGTCAAGAAGATAATCGGAGCTCGTGGTGTTTTCGCTCCCCATTAACTTGACGGGCATGATGCGCGCATCCTTCGATACGCCTGCAAGGCCCTTGTCGTTATTTACAGTGGCCGCAATGATGCCCGCCACATGTGTCCCATGCCCTAACGCGTCGGCCACGTTATCGTTTTTGTCTACAACATTCCATTGGCCAACAATTTGTCCTGCGGAAAGATCTTTATGTGACACATCGCAGCCGGTATCAAGGACTGCCACGGTCACAGAGGCAGACGATTCCTGGATTTTCCATGCGTCGAAAACGCCCGTTGCTTTCATCCACCAATAGTTGGTCGTCCCAGCCGAGCGCCCCTCGCGTTGCTTCACCGCGAACGGATCGCTATTAAGCTCGATAGGAGCGCCTGTTTGAAGGCTTGCAGACAGAGAGGAACTGTCATCTTGAGTTGAAACGACCTGCGAATTGCCCGTCGGGACAGCAGCGGCTTTATCACTCGTTGATTCGGACGAACCGCCTGAGCTTTCGTCAAGAAGATGGTATACGTAATTGGGCTGCGCCGTCATCCCGAGCTCAGCGAGCCCGTCAAGCGCGCCTGCCACATTCATGCCCGCAGGCAGCTCCACGGTAATCCAGCCCAGAGTCGCGTCGCCCGCGGCATCAAACGCATCCGACAATCCGAGCTCAGAAAGAGCTTTGGCACATGCATCGTCGATGCCGTCTTCGGGCAGCTGTACGAGAACCTCGTCGGAAACGTACTCTCCCCCCGCTTTTAGAATCTCGCTTCCGCTGAGCGACGAAAGCTCCGCGGGGCTCATTGAGTTCGTTGCGACGCTTCGCTCAGTGGTGAACGCAGGCTCATCCACCTGACCATTCGTCCGACCATCCACCTCATCCGCCTGACCCATCGCGTCAGCGCTCCCGGCCTCTCGCGCAAGCGTATCTCCGCCAGCTGCGCCGCCGTCCATTTCGCTCCCAGAACTCGGCGCGCTGCTGAACTGATTGTGAAAGGGCTCCTTAAGCTCAGTCCCTGCCGACTGATGCGCCCCAATGCCAACGAAAACAGCCAAGCATGCCACAAGCACGCTCACCGCCAAAAACGTATGCCATACTGAGCGTCTTCTCAATTACGCTTCCCATCCCTGCGAAACGGCAAAACGCCGCATTTCCTCCCCATGTTTTGTGCAATTATACAGGCAAAACTCCCCCATCACACAAATTTGAAAGGTAACGTTTTCCTTTGGGCGGGCGGCGGGATGGAGCCCGCGACCCGACGCCTGTCCAAACTACTGTTGCATTTTTTCAAAACCTTATTCTCTATTTCTTAACAGTCATCATTAAGGCACGTTATATACTTTTGCCGTGAGTTCTACTAGGAGGGTTTAGTACATGGGCGGGTTTTTTGGGGCAGCATCCAAGCGCGATGTGGTCTACGATGTGTTTTTTGGCGTTGACTACCATTCTCATCTGGGCACGCGCCGTGCTGGTCTCATCTACTATGACGGCGAGGGTGCATTTCAGCGCGAAATCCATTCGATCGAGAACACTCCATTTCGTACGCGCTTTGAAGACGATTTGCCAAGCATGCATGGTCATTGCGGCATCGGCTGCATTTCGGACACCGACCCGCAGCCGTTGCTCATGCGTTCGCATCTTGGCGTATTCGCATTGACCACGGTTGGCTGCATCAACAACGCCAGCGAACTGGTCGATAGCTACCTCTCGCACGAAGGGCGCCAGTTCACGGCTATGTCGTCTGGCGGCGTGAACACCACCGAGCTCGTGGCGGCGCTCATCGATCACGAAGACGATTTCGTTTCGGGCATCAAATATGCACTTAATCGCATCGACGGCTCGCTTACGCTGCTCGTCATGGACTCGGAGGGCGCCATTTACGCAGCGCGCGATCGACTCGGCCGTTTGCCGGTGCTCATTGGCAAGGATGCCGACGGTTATTGCGTATCGTTCGAATCGTTCGCCTACCACAAGCTTGGCTACGAAGACTACCGCGAGCTCGGACCTGGAGAGATCGTGCGCCTGACCGCTGACGGAGTCGAAACTCTCGCACCTGCAGGCGACCAGATGAAGATCTGCGCATTCTTGTGGGTGTACTACGGCTACCCCAATTCCAATTACGAAGGCGAACATGTCGAGGTCATGCGTTATCGCAACGGAGCGATCATGGCCCGCGACGAGAAGGCGCGCGGAGAGCTGCCCGAAGTCGATTTCGTCGCAGGCGTCCCCGATTCAGGTACACCCCACGCCATCGGATACGCTCATGAATCGGGCATGCCGTTCGGTCGGCCTTTCATCAAGTACACGCCCACCTGGCCTCGCTCGTTCATGCCTGCCAATCAGGAAATGCGCAACCGCGTGGCCACGATGAAGCAAGTGCCCGTACCCGAGCTCATCGAGGGCAAGAAGCTCTTGTTTGTAGACGACTCCATCGTACGCGGCACCCAGCTGCAGAACACGGTCGAGTTCCTATACGAATCGGGCGCCAAGGAAGTCCATATGCGCAGCGCCTGCCCGCCGATCATGTTCGGCTGCAAGTACCTGACATTTTCGCGCAACAAGTCCGTTATGGACCTTATCGCGCGACGCGTCGTGCACGAACTCGAGGGCGACGAGGGCGCAAACCATCTCGACGAGTATATCAACCCCTCAACCGAGCGAGGGAAGTGCCTTGTCAAAACCATCTGCGAGAGTATGGGCTTCGATTCGCTGAGCTACCAATCTCTCGACGGCATGCTCGAAGCCATCGGCATCGATCGCGAAAAGATTTGCACCTACTGCTGGAACGGTAAGGAATAACACGACGATTGC
>CADBQL010000120.1 GCA_902796815.1 uncultured Coriobacteriaceae bacterium
CATGCTTCCACGACGAAGCCCACGGCCCGGCCGCCGGGTCCCATCTCGGGCCTTTCGAGCGCCCTCCTTTCGACCGCGCGCATAGGAAGCGGCTATGCCCGCAGGCGCAGAGTGCATGGCGTGGGGGGAGTCACTTCTTACGCCCCAGATCGCCGCTTCTCTTGCGCGGTCGAAAGGAGGATCAAGCGCGAGACGGCCCGAGATGGGACCTGGCGGGCGGGCCGTGGGTTTCGTCGTGGAGGCATGGCCCGGCCAGCCACAGGATGCAAGCGCTTATTCGCCGTCGAGCAAACTCTCGTAGAGCGCGACCGTTTCGGGCGAGGGGTCTACGCCGAGCCTATCGGAAAGCACGCGACGGCACGTATGGTACGTCATCATCGCAGCCGTGCGCTGCGATGCGGCGATCTGCGCGCGCATGAGCGCCACATAAGCATCCTCGCGCGTATCGTCATGGCCGATGGCAGCGCGTGCGAACCAAATGGCCATCTGCGGATTTTGCGCATCGATGATGCTATGCGTAGCGGACACGAGCGCATCGACAAGGCGAGAGCGAGCATCGGCGCGCGCGTGAACGACGACTTCGTTCGTTTCCTCGGAAGGAAGCAATTCATTCGAGAAATCGCGGTCGATTTCGTAGTAAAGCTCGGTCCAGCTCGATACGTCTGGCCGCCCGAACAGGAGCTCCCGACAAATCTCGTTGAGACGCGCAATGTCGGAATGCACGCAGCGCTCATCGAGGCTGCAGCCGTATTGATGACGCACGAGATAGGGGCACGAGCCATCTTCGAGCGAAAGGGCACGGCGCAGCTTCGACCACGTGGAATAGAAGCTTCTCACCGCCTGGTCGGCAGAAACGTTCGGCCAAAGCTGCCGCGCCAAGGAATCGCGCGACACATCGCGACCCAAATTGATAGTGAGCAGCAACAACAGCAGGCGCATATGCCGACGCCTGAAGAGACGCTCGTCGATGACATCGTCTCCGAGCATAACCTCGAAGCGGCCAAACATTTTAATTGAGAGCACGGGAACGTTTCGAACAATCTTTATTTTGGAAAAGTCTGCGCCGGCCGACACGGCGCGCGCAGCATCTGCGCCCGAATTATCATCATCATCCGACTTGCTCCAGCGCACAAACCGCGTTTTCTGCGAGAGCAACTGCATTTCGGCATGGCGTAGCGCGAGAAGCGTCGTGGCTGACAAAGCTCCGCGCGCATATGGCATACCGGCGACATGCGCGCGTTCCATCGCGAGGGTAGCCGTTGACGCGAAATAGGAATTTGGGCCATCGACAAGTCGATTCAGTTCGTCTCTCGCAAATCGCTCCGCATCCACAATCGATGCGGATAGCGAAAGCGCATCGGATTCAAGCCCCGCAACGAATAGACGCTCGACTTCCGAGAACAGCCACGATGCGCCGATAGCAAGCGCATCCTTGTCTGCGCCCTCCCGGTCGAGCATGCACCAAATTTCGCCCAATGAAATGGCGCTCGTCCCCAAAGCCGAGCCCAAAAGCGCGAGGACTTCCCATATCGTCAGGTCTTTGACCGGCTTTTTCAAAGCTTTGGCCGATATCGATGCAAGCTCGGATTGGGCACGTTTTCTCAACGTGTCAGGCCCGATGCGAAGTAGCACCAGCAGGCAACAGATGCGAATCTCTTGGGAATTTCCCTCATCGAACGCCTGCGTTTTGGCGTGGCGCGCAGCCTCGGCAGAATCTTCGAGCACCATGCATGACACCGCTTCGATTGCCAGGCATAGAGCGCGTTCGCGAGCCGTCGCCTCCCGATTGGTCGTGCGCACCGTGTGCGCCAACTTGCAGCTTTCGAAAAAACAGCCTCCAGACGCAACTGCAAGAACGTTTTGCCGCAACCAGGAGATGCGCTTGCTCCTCGGACAGAGGCGACGTATTGTCTCGCAGGCACGACCCGCGCAATCACGCATACTCAACAGTGAATCTGCCCATGCCCATACGAGCTTATCGCGTGTTTCGAATCGCGATGCGCCCACCATGGCCTCGAGCAAGCCCCGATAGGCAGCGGCGATTTCGTCGATGGAAAACTGGGGCGCGTTAAATCGTCCCGCATCAACGTCGATGCCTAAATGGGGATAGCCCGATGCGAGCTCGTCGAGCAGCCCAGGATCGAAGGGGGCAACCGCGTCCAAAGCGTCAAGGTGACCGCGATGAAGAACGAGCATCGTGGCCATGGCCAAGAGCATATCGGCTGGCATTTGCTCTTTGATCACGCCCTTGAGAAACTGCTCGGGGGTGGCGTTAGGGCTTTGCCACACCAATGCGGGCACGCGTGCCGTCGCCGGCAACGCCTCCAAACGCTGCGCGAGTCGGCGAGCCTCGGCCGAGCTCATCTTCGCAAGCTCGTCCTCGTTCACAAGCATGTCATGCGCGGCAATGCGAACGCGATCGCGCTGCAAACGCGAAAGCGAATCGCTGCGCGGCGTGCACGCGACGACGACCTCGCATTTCATGCTCAATAGTTTATCGATTTGCTGCGAGAACAATTGGGCACGCGTCGGGTCGAGCGCCGGAACATCGTCGAATATTACCAGGCGGACATGCTGGTCACATGCCTTGCAAGTGCCCGCAATATCCCCCTCGTCTAAATCGCGCAAGAAACAGGGGCTTTTGCCGTTTATCCAAAACACATGGGTCCACGAAAAAACGGTTTCGGCATAATCGATGAGCAGGCTCGTCTTTCCGTAACCTGTCGGCGCCACGATAAAACGGGCTACCAGGCGTTCGCGCAAAAGCCTCGCAATCAAATCAGATCGTTGGTAGCCGGTATAGCCTGCGTAGATAAACGGACGACGGCCCATGCATGCCGCCTTCGAAATGAAGCTTGACACAACGACACAACCTCTCAAAGAGCTGCTGTGCTTTGGTCGAGCGCAGTAATTATAGGCAATGAGCCAGAGTTCAACAAGCAGAAAGACAATGAGTTTTGCCCCTGGGGCAAAACTCATGTCACAGCTAACCGGAGCCGCTCTGGAACGGCGAGAGGCTCAATCTTAACTCGATTTGCAAGAGACCCTAGGAAAGCTCAGCGTCCTGGCGGCTCTCTTCCAAATCCGCCGCTTCAACCTTGCGCTCTCCGAGCATGGCGGCAACACGATCGGAATAGACCGCGTCGGTGATGCCAGCTTCAGCGGCGAGATCCAAAACCGGCGCGTCATTCCATAACGCCTCGAGACGGTAATACTCGCGCGTTTCGGGCTGGAAGACGTGAATGACAACGCTGCCGTAATCGAGCAACTCCCACGAACCGTCACGCGTCTCTTCGCGATGGAGCGGCTTGAGGTTCGCCTGCAAGCGCTCGGCCTCTTCGATCGCGTCGATAATCGCGCTCACCTGACGAGAATTCGACGCCGTCACGATGACGAAGTACTCGGTTACACTGATGATTTCGCCCACGTTCTGGACGATAATGTCCGTTGCCTTTTTCTCGTCGGCGGCACGCGCAGCGATTATTGCATAATCGCGCGGGGTGAGTTCGGTTCCAGTTGCATGCTCGGTCATATGTTGTATTCCTCTCTGAGCCTGATTTGGCCGTTCGTATTGTCCGTTTCAATTATAGAATCATCTCGCAAAACACCGTCAGCCATTCTCCTTGCGCGCTGCATCTCGCTTAACGATATTGGCATTCCAAATGCGCATCGTATCAGGATGAAGCGCCTTCTTGCGGTCGAACAGCAGAAATGTCCAATAATCATACGTTTGGTAGTACAGCTCTTCTAGGGTTACCTTTCCGACGGATTCGCGCAGTTCCTGGATGCGTCCGAACATACGGCTCGGCTCGATTGCATCGGCGATGTAGAGCACCATGTCGAGCGGCGACA
>CADBQL010000121.1 GCA_902796815.1 uncultured Coriobacteriaceae bacterium
GAAACCGATGGGATTGGAACCCCAGATGATGAGCATGTTATCGACATCGTTGATGAGGTACTTGTTGTTCGAAACGACCTGCCCCATGTCTGCGCCGGCGCCGATGAGGATGCCCACATCGACCGAGGGCATCTCGAGGCGCGTCGCACCGAACGAGTTGATGAAGCGCAGGGCCAAGTCATAGTTCAGCGAACGGTCTGCGCCTGGAACACCGCACCAGAAAGCGTTGACGAGCACCGAACGCGTACCGTACTCGTCGGTGAGCTCCTTGAGTTTGTCACAGATTTCGGTAAGGGCCTGATCCCAGCTGATGCGCTCGAACTTGGCCTCGCCGCGCTCGCCTATGCGCTTTAGCGGGTACAGGATGCGGTCCTCAGCATAGGGAATGTCACCCGACATGATGCCCTTGCTGCAGATGTGCGGGCCCGTTCCAGGCCCGGGTTGCGTGCCCTTCTGGGTAGCCACGATCTTGCCGTCTTTGGACCATACGTCCAAGACGCAATGCTCATGGCACCCGAAGCCCTGACACGCGCTTCGCGTTAGCTTCAGCTCGCCTGTTGTCATACAAACCCCCTCGTGTCGCATGAGCGCGCAGGGACTTTCCCTCGCCGCACAATGCAACACGCATAGGGCGACGCGCGCTCCTTGCATTCATTGTAGAAGGGATGAACGGGGCAATCGCGATATTGATGGTTTCTTAAGTCAACAATTAGTTGCATATTTGCGAAACATTGCGTTGCTTAATGATGCCCAGGTCAGCCCATTGGGTCGAGCTACGGCCGGCTCACGCGAATGGGACGGGAGTCAGACCCCTGTCCCATTTCATACGCATGCTAATCCTTCGAGGGAAAAGCGCATTCTGGAAACGAACTTGGAGAGCGTCCTTGCCGTTCATTGCCCATTTGCGCATGAGGGCAAAGCGTAAGCACTCGGCGCTGGTGACTCGATTGTTGACCGTTTTGCTTAATGACATAAAACCCGACTTTATGTCATCTTCTAGAATGGCGACCCTTCCTGAGCCTTAGATACATAGAAGCGTTTTTGGTTGGCGGGGGGCGTACACAGGTTTGGAACGCCTGTCGCTATCGCCCAGAAACATGTTGCATTCGAGCCGTAGCTGTAGCTTCCCGGCCATGCGTTGAACTGTCTCTCCAAAATGGCTGATTTCGCCGAAACCCAACGTCCCTGTTCACGGGAATCTACTCTGAAATTGCTCCACTCCACGGTTCGCACCTCGGCAGCATGTTCGACGAGGAAGTTTTCCGAAAAGCATCCGAGGCTTGTCATGCACGTGTTCCCGTAGCGAAGGTCGTACGATACCAGCTTGGTCCATAGACCGGTCTTCAGATCGCAGACCCAAAACTCGAGCTCGCAGTTGCCCGCATCTGTCCGACCGCACTGAACGAGAGCACGGTAGGTCCTGCCGGCCTTCCAGTTGTAGTCGACTATGGTCTGAATCCCAGTCCCCTCCCCTCCGAAGTCTCCTGCAATTCGCGGATTGGCTGGGTAGGTCCGCTTCGCGTTGAGGGCTGTCGTTTTCCCACTTGAATTGGTGACATACATCTTCCAAATCGACATGATTGCGACTTTTCGCCCATCGGCAAGCACCTGGAATCCTGCATATCCGCCACCTGGAGAATAGCCTTCATCTGCGCTTACGTAGGCGTAACGCTTTTGCAAATCGCTCACGTCCATCCACCAAGAAGCGACGTTCAAGTACGACCCACGGGGCTGGGAGTCAGCCTTAAAATCGACCGCATACTGGTAGCAACCGGATGTTCCGGGAAATTCGGGCCAGCATGTGAGATAGGGGGAGCGCTGTTTTGCGCGGTATCCGGCAACCTGCTTGTTCGTGGGCAAACGCATGCGCGCCGCCCACTTGCTGCGATTGAGGGGCTGAAAAGATTTGCCTGTCGTCACCTTGATGGTAACGCTGGCTTTCACCTTGACGTTACTGCAGCTCGTTACTGTGATTTTTGCCTTTCCCGCTTTTTTGGCTTTGACCTTGCCCGCAGCGTTAACGGCGAGCACCTTCGGGTTGCTGGACTTGTAGATGACGTTTTTGTTCGAGGCCTTCGACGGCGCGAAGGTGACCTTGAGCTTTGTGGTCTTGCCTTTCTTCAAGCTCTTTACGGGTGCTTTCACCCTTATCTTCTTCACAGCCTTGTACTTTTTGGCCGAAAGCACCCTCACGGGCACCTTCTTTACGGCTTTTTTTGAGCCATTCTTCGCAGTGATCACAATCGTTGCCTTGCCGGCCCTCATCGCCCGCAAGGCTCCTTTGGACGATACCCTGACCACTTTCTTGTTGGAACTCTTGTACGAGAGCTTCCCTGCGGTGGCCTTGGCTCCCAACCTGTAGATCCTTCCGACCTTTATTGCGACCTTGCCGGTAGCTGCGCGCTTAACCGAGATCTTCGGAGTTTTGGCGGTCTGCATCGTAGAGATAGCGAGGTCCCCGGTTGCTCCCGCTAGAGCCAGGCCGTCTTGCTCTGATTGTTCCGCCGCAGGCGCCAAGCTGGGAGCGAGGCTGATTGCTAGGGCGAGAGACAGAATCAGGACTGCAAAAAGCCTTTTCATGGTGGTGCTCCTTGCGATTTCGGATAGATGAAGAAATAATAGCATATTCGCCTTTGAATGCAGGACATATGCTCCAGGCAAAATGTGCCAGGGCCTGATGCCCCGGCACATGAAATGCAGCGGATGCTTGGCACCCGACCTAATTGTTGACCATTTTGCTTGATGACATAAAACCCGACTTTATGTCATGTTGGGGTGCCGGAACACGGCGCCGACACCCCGATCGCTGACCGTCTCGCTCGATGACAAAAAACCCGACTTTATGTCACGTTGCGCTACTTCTTCTCGGCGTAGACGACGTCGGACTTGGTGTTCTCCCACGGCGGCATCGCGAAGAAGCGGAAGCCGCGCCCGGCGAGCTCGGCAGCCTTGGCCTCGGCGGCCTCGCCGATCGAGAGCGCGGAGCACGGGCAGGACTGCACGCAATAGGGCAACTGGCCCTTGGCCAGGCGGCCGGCGCACTTCACGCACTTGGCCGTCCAGACGGGCTGCCAGCTCATGTGCAGGTCGGGCCAGGTGCCGGCCGGGCGGTCGATGCCCTCGCCAGAGCCGAGCGTGCGCACGGTCAGGAAGAACTCGTCGTCGGGCAGGCCGTTTCCGACCTTGCAGGCCAGCGAGCAGGTCCAGCAGCCGATGCAGCGCTGGAGGTCGACGAGGATCGTCTTCTCGTTGAACTCAGTCATTTCCATACCTCCCTTACGCCTCGACCTTGCGCACGTCGCACGCGCAGTCCCAGATCGTGTCCCAGGCGCCGGCCATCAGACCGAAACCGCCCGTCGCATACCCGGCATGGTAGCCATTGGCTTCATA
>CADBQL010000122.1 GCA_902796815.1 uncultured Coriobacteriaceae bacterium
GAGATTGCCGTCGCGTCCGAAATCGATCTGCGGCCGTAGCTCTCCTTGCCGAAGTTGTTGATCTCGGTGCCATCTTTTAGCTTGATGGGGCCAGAGCAATCGATTGCCGATTGCGGGTTGATGCCCTGCTCGATGGCTGCGGTGAGCGTGAATACCTTGAATGTCGAGCCGCTCGGGCGCCCGCCTTGCGTCGCGATGTTCCATTGATCTTTGTAGAAATCGTTGCCGCCCACGATGGCCTTCACAAAACCGTTGCGCGGATCCATGGCGACCAGGGAGGCGTCAAGGTCGGATTCCATCTGTTCGTATTGGTCATGGCAAGACTGCTCGGCTTTTTTCTGGGTCTCGATGTCGAGTGTGGTGTAGATTTTCAGGCCGCCTTCAAAGAGCTTGGCGTACGAGCAGCCATAGATGTTGTCGGGCTTCATCAGCTCGTCGCGTACGAACGAGGTGAAGTACGGATAGGCGTAAATACCCTGTTGGGGCTCGTCAGGCGCAGGGTTAAGGCCCAGCTCAGACGCTACAGCCGCGTCGTGCGATTCCTTGGTGATATCGCCTGCCCACAGCATGCGATCGAGCACGGCGTTGCGTCGTTCGATACATCTTTCCGGGTTCTCTTTCGGATTGAATGTGGTCGGCGACTGCGGAATGCCGGCGAGCGTGGCGGCTTGCGTGAGCGAAAGGTCTGCCGCCGACGTCTGGAAGTAGTTCTTCGCAGCGGCCTCGATGCCGTAGCAGCCGTCTCCGTAGTTAATGGTGTTCAGGTACATCGTGAGGATTTCTTCCTTGGAGTACTGCTTTTCCATCTCCAAGGCCAACTCGGCTTCGCGCGCCTTGCGCTCGAGCGTAATGTCGGTAGCTTCTTCAGAAAGGGCCGTGTTGCGTACGAGCTGCTGTGTGATCGTGGATGCACCCTCAAGAGAGCCGCCCGTCAAGTTCCTGAAAAGCGCACGTGCGATACCCTGGGGGTCAACGCCGTTGTGCTCGTAGAAACGAACGTCCTCGGTGTCGACAGTGGCGGTCTTTACGTACTCGCTCACCTGGTCTAACGTTACGGGGTCGCGTTTTTCGAGTTGAAACTTGGCCAGCTGCGTCGTGCCGTCGGAGGCGAAAATGTAGGACTCTTCTGCGAAGTTGAACGAATCGCTGTTTATGGTGGGCAAATCAGAAATCCAGCTTTCGTAAGCTGCGTGCACGCTTGTAACACCCCTAAAGCCCAAAAATCCGATGGAAATAATGGCGACAAGGGCGACCCAAGCGAGCGCATGGCTTTTTGCTTCGCGGAACTTGCGTCGTACTTTCATGGTGTGTGACCTCGTATGGTTCGGTTTTGCTACAGTTCCGTCTATTATACTTCATGCAAAAAAGATAATGTGTAGGCCATGGGGAGTGCAGGAAACGCATGGGTGAACGTCAAGTAAAAATCACAGATTCCGCGGCGTCGACGCTGCAGGGGTGCGGTTCGTCGAATGAGTTTTGCCCCGGGGGCACCGACTCATCAAGAATCGAGCTGCTCGCACCCGCGGGCACGATGGAGTGCCTGCATGCTGCCGTCGTGGCAGGCGCCGATGCGGTGTACTTAGGACTCGACGAGTTCAATGCTCGCCGCAACGCAGAAAACTTTACGCTCGAAACGCTTCGCCAAGCCTGCGAATATGCCCATCTGCGCGGCGTGAGCGTGTACGTCACGATGAATGTCGAGATTCTTCCTAGCGAGCTCGATCGCGCGCTTGCGTTGGCGCGCGGCGCATACGAGGCGGGAGCCGATGCGCTCATCGTGCAGGACATCGGTCTTGCATCCGAGCTCACACGTGTGTTGCCCGACATGCCATGGCATGCATCAACCCAGATGAACATACATTCCGCTGCCGGCGTGGTGGCGGCAGCTCAGCTAGGCGCAAGTCGCGTGACGCTTTCGCGCGAACTTTCCGTGCCCGAAATCGCTGAGTTGTGCGAGGTTGCCGAATCGCTTGGCATGGACGTAGAAACGTTTGCGCACGGAGCGCTTTGCGTGTGCTATTCAGGCCAGTGCCTGATGTCGTCGATGATCGGCGGCCGTTCCGCGAATCGCGGATTGTGTGCGCAAGCATGCCGGCTTCCTTACGATCTCAAGAGCGCGCATTCGGAAGAGGCGTTGCCAAGCGAGGGCGAACATCTGCTTTCGCCGCGCGATTTGTGCACGATTGACATGATCGACCAACTCGTCCGCGCCGGTGTGGCGTCACTCAAAATTGAGGGACGCATGAAATCGCCGGATTACGTGCGCGAAGTTGTTTCGGTGTATCGCGAGGTCGTCGACGCGAATATGCCGGCGACTCCCGCCCAGCACGAACGGCTTGCCGAGGCGTTCTCGCGCGGATTTACGACGGGCTATCTTGAAGGTAAGCGCGGAAACGACATCATGAGCTACGGCCGTCCCAATAATCGAGGCGTGTTCATCGGGCGGGTCGTGCGTGCCGAGCAGGGCGCCGCGTACATTGCGGCAGAAGTCGAGCTACATGTGGGAGACGTGCTGGAATTCTGGACGAACAGAGGCCGGTTCGCGGCGACGGTTACCGATCCGACGCCCGGCCGCGACGAAACCGTTTGTGTTGCGGTCGAGCAGCGCGCTGGCAAGGGCGACCGCGTGTTTAGGGTCCGCAATGCGCTCATGGCGTTCGTTGACGATTCATTTGAACCGCGCGTTCTCGTGGATGGCCAGGTAAAGTTGCATATTGGCGAGCCGGCGCACGTTCGGTTCGCATTGGCTGATGCGTCGAGGGTTTGGCGCAGGATGCAAGCGGATGCAGGAGACGGGGCGGCAATCGAAAAGGCGCATGCGGCAGCCGACGCCTCAACGGTTGGAGTCGATAGCGGCCAGGCTTTCGAGGTCGTTGCCGAGTGCGCTCGGGTTTCCCCGCTCGAAGGCGAGGCGGTGGGCGATATCGTGCAGCCGGCGCGTACGCGTGCCGTTAGCGAGCAGGATGTTTTTGACCACGTGGATCGTCTCGGTCAGACTCCGTTTGCGATTCGCTCGCTCGAAATAGACCTCGACGAGGGCGTAGGAATCGGGTTTTCCCAGCTCCATCATTTGCGATCAGATGCGCTCGACGCTCTCAAGGGCGCTATGCTCGCGAAGTTTTCGGGCCGTCAGGCGCCAGCGTACAAGCCCCGCAAGGTTCAAGTTCTCCCTGCGCGGCATGCGTGCGAGGTCGTTGCCTGGGCGACGAATCCAGCATGTGCTCGTGCGGC
>CADBQL010000123.1 GCA_902796815.1 uncultured Coriobacteriaceae bacterium
ATAGGGCGGACATAAGGCCGGGTTTTTTTGTCATTAAGCATTTTAGTTGACAATGACCATTTCGCTTAACGACAAAAACCCGACTTTATATCATCTCTCCGCCTCGGCCTTTTCGAGGAAGGCCATGAGGCGGCCCCAATCGCGGTTGATCTGCACGTATCCGCTTTCGAAGTTGTGCCACATCAGGTCGTAGTCGCGCTCGTAGCCCGAAAGGGTGAGGTCGTCGCAGTAGAACACGTAGGCTTTTCCGCCGCGCTCCCATTCGTCGAGCAAGTCGCAGGCAGCGTTGTAGCGCGCGTTTCGCGTGAGCATCGCATCGCGCATGAGCGGACGGCGCGCGAAAAACGCTTTTGCCCAGGTGTTTCCGCCCGCAGGCTTGCGGTAGCCACGCTTGCGCGTGCGCACGACGAAGACCTTTTCGAAACCGTCAGCCTGTATCCGCTCGAGGGGCAGACCGCCACCGACCGCAAAGCCGCCGTCATAGCAATAACGGCCATTGACCTGGGGAGGCGGCATCATCAGCGGCACGGTCGAGCTTGCCCGCACGCGCAGCATCAGCTCGTCAGTGGTCCTCATCTCCTCTTTTTGGAAAAACAGGTCGCGGCCAGTGTCGCGCTCGAACGACACGATGGTCGCCTTAGCGGGATTGGCGTTGAACACGTTGATGTCGAACGGTAAGGGTCCTCCCGGAAGCCCCGCCTGCTGATATATATAGTGTGCGTTGTAATAGCCCTTGTGCTGCAAAAACGTCTTCCAATTGCCGATGTTGGGCAGGTGGACGAACTCCGTAAAAGAGCCGACGGCCCGATTGACGTCCCGCGAAACGTAGTTGACCGTATTCGAGCTTCCAGCACTCACACCGTAGACGTTATCGAAGTAAACGCCCTGTTCGAGCATGTAAGCTACAACCGCGCACGTGTAGGCCGCGCGCATGCTACCCCCTTCGAACAGGAGGGCGGTTTTGAAAACGTTGCTTTCGAGTGCGTTTGCCATAGGTGCATTATAGGTGATGGCGGGATTGGAGCGAGCTCTTTTTACGGGTATTTCGCGTACGCGAGTTTCTTCGGGCTGCTGCACGAAACCTGGCCAGCGAACTCTGGGCGCTCATGAGTTTTGCCCCAGGGGCGCGACTCATTTCGAAATGAGTTTTGCCCCTGGGGCATGACTCATTACTCATTTCGATACTACGCGCGCTTTACGAGCATGGCGAGAACATTGCGCTCTTCGGCACGACGATACGAAAGCTCTGACGTCAACTGGCGCACGAGGCTTATACCCATGCCGCCACCGTCGCGGTCCTCGAACTCCTTTTCGGCAAGCGTTGCCGCAGTCGGGTCAAACGGAACGCCGTCATCGGACAACACCATGCGCAGCCCATCGTCTTCCTCGACCACATCAAACCACACATTTTCAGCCTCGGAATACAGGACGACGTTCGCAAATGCTTCCTCACATGCCAGGCACGCCTTGCGTTTTAGGTCTTCATCGCATGCGGTAGCCAAAATGGCTTCGCGTACAGTCGTAAATGACGCGATATCTACTGGCAATTGTATGGAATCCGAGGCGTCCAAAACGGGATCTGCGCCATAGCACACAAAACCCGAAGCCTCCCGTGCGGGACCCGAAGCATGCCGCACGAGCGCGAGGAGCGTCATGTCGTCGAACTGCTCGCGGCTTTCCGAAAATGCATCCACCGATCGTACAGCTGCATCGACAAGCTCCCCTGCCCTTTCGTAGGGAGCTTCCGAACAAATAGCTGCAGCAAACCGCTCCTCCCCAAAGAACTCGTTATCAGGATTGACGGCCTCAGTCGCACCGTCGGTATACATCAGAAGCCCTTCGCCATCGGACAGGCTCACCACAGCATTCTCAAGCCCGGCGTCTTCGAACAACCCGAGCAGCACGCCGGGTTCCGCATCGAGTGGACGCACATCATCGCCCACCAAAAGCGGCGGCATATGGCCAGCATTCGCATACTGAACTTCGCCCGTGACCGGATCGTACACAGCGGTGAACACGGTGACGAACATGCCTTCGGGATTCGATTGGCACAGACGCTCATTCACCTGGTTCAGAGCTGCGGCAGGAGTTTCACCCGAAGCCAAACGATCGTGAATCATCGTTTTCGTCATAGCCATGAACAGCGAGGCGGCTACACCCTTTCCCGAAACATCGCCCACGGTAGCGGCGATGCGCCCGTCTTCGAAGGACAGGCAATCATAGAAGTCGCCTCCGACCTCACGTGCAGTTCTCGCGAAAGCCCGCAGGTCGAAGCCAGGACCTTCCAGCTCCAGACGTTCGGGCACTACGCCGAGCTGGATGCGGCGCGCCACGTCCATCTCGACGTTTGCCTGCACGCGCTCGGATGTCATGCGCTCGATATCCTTCAGATACACGTCGATTTCGGCCGCCATGTTCCCGAACGCATCGGCGATTTCGCCCATCTCGTCGCGCGAGTTAACGTCGATCGGTTCGAACTCGCCAGCTTTGTCTGCGGAAAACCCTCGCATGCGTTCGGCAATAGCGCCAACAGGCCTGAACACGTATTTGCGCAACACATACAGCTGCACGAGGAGCAGTGCCAAAAACGCGATGATAATGATCAAGACAACTTGGGAAGTTGCAGCAAACACGCGCTCTCGTTGCTCGCTCACGGAGTAATCGGCGCCCGCGAGGACGTTTCCGCTCCATCCGTCCACCTTGCAGAACCATGCGAGCATATGGCCGAACTGGTTGTTGAGCTCGAGTGCTTCACTCGTCTCATGACCAGAAAGCGCCGCAAGCTCTTGATTGGATAGCGGGCCTTGAACAACAGTTCCAAAACCGCGCTCCAGTTCGACTATCGCATTGTTCGCATCATCATCGGCAACGCAAAAGAGGTAGGTGATCTCACCAGTTTTGAGATCACATCGATACGCGTACATATAGTCCATGCGATTTCGCCTGCAAAGCTCGCGCATGGCATCGCGACATTCGGCGTATCCCTGCGAATTGGGGTCGGTCGCGACCTCCTGCATATCGGCGAACTCGAGCATCGATGCGCACGCTTGCGCAGCAGCCAAGCCCATCTCGTCGGACATCTGATGTTCGTGCCAGTGTATGTATTGGAACGCGCCAATGCCCGCCATCGCGATGGCAAACGCCATCGCGACGAGAAACGATGCGATAACCCTTTTTCTAACCGAATGGAACACGTCGCTAGACGATGTCGAGGCGCTTGTCGACTCCGGTGAGCCTAAATACCTCGAGTACAGCAGGCGCAACGTTGCTTACGGTGAG
>CADBQL010000124.1 GCA_902796815.1 uncultured Coriobacteriaceae bacterium
CGCGATGGGGACGCGGAAGGCGAGGCGATTGGCGAACTCGGCGAAGATGTGCAGGCCGATTCGGTTGATGATGCGGGTTCCGGCGACGGCGACGTCAATACAGACGACGTTTCCCTAAGCACTCAGCAGGAGCCGAGCGGGGCCAAAGCCGCAATGAGCGAAATCGCGGACCCCAAGGCGACAGCCCTATCGGCTGCTGCGCCCGAAGAGGTGCCGGAAGCGGAAAAGACGAGTTCGAACGCGCGCGTCATTACTGCGCACGGCGACGATTACGCTGTCGTGGCGTCGTACAACGATGACGCGAAGCTTCCCCAGACGGCGATGCTCCAAGCAACGGAAATCCTCAAAACGGACGATTCGTTCCAAAGCTACGCTGAAAACGCCAAGGAAGCTCTCGGCTTGAGCGACGAGGAAGAGCCCGACGTCAGGCTCTTTGATATCAACATCGTGGATACGGAAAATCCTCAGGAGCATATTGAACCCGCCGAGGGGGCAATTGTTGACGTTCGGCTCGAGTTTGTTTCGAGCACCGAAGAGGCGAAGGCTGTGGCGGAAGCTGCGGAAAAAACCAATGCGAACAGGGATGATGAAGCTGCTGACGTCGAGGGCGCTGATGACTTCGAGCCCGCTGACACTGCAGGCCTTATGGATGACGCGGCTGACGCCGAAGCCGGTTCCGAAACCGACGCGGCCGACGCCGAAGCCAACGCTTCCGACCCGCTTGCAGATGCTGTCGACACCGAAGTCGATGTTGAAATCGACGCCGAAACCGACACCGAAATCGACGCCGAAACCGACGTCGAAATCGACGCCGAAACCGACGCTGCCGACCCGCTTGCGGACGCCGACATCGATCTGCCAACCGCCGTCGATCCTGTCGTCGACGACCAAGCCTTTAACGTCGTGCATTTCGGTGACGAGGTCGAAGTTCTCCAAGTCTTGTCTGACGCGACTTCCGTAAGCTTCGAGGCCGAAAGCTTCTCCGTATATGCAGTCGTTTCTTCGGGGGCGGTCAGCAATCTCGACGGCAGATCGTTCGCTATCGTCAACACCAACACAAGCGAAGCGGTCCTGAACAGGACGCAGAATGTCGGCAGTGGCGACACGAGGCTGTGCGCATCAGGTGCGATGGTCGACCAAAATGGCGGCGCGTCTTACGTAATTGGCGACGAGCTTTCGTTCTGGACGTTTTCCCTCGTTCCGGGGACGACGGGCACCTACTATATTCAGGACTCGAGCGGGAAGTACCTGCGCATAACTGGTCCGGGTACAGCGGGGCTTTCGGACTCTCCGCAACGCATCACCGTGAACGCGGCACCGGGCCAGAGCGGTCAGGTGCGCCTTGAGCAAGGCGGTTATGCGCTGAATGCATGGAACGGAAAAGTCGAGGACGGTTTCGGCGGTGGCGTGTGGTCAGGTGTTAACGAGAGTTTCACCTTGTTTGAAGTCAACCAGATCGTTCAGAACTGGGCATACAAGATCAGCATTCCAGACCTCGTCGAGAGGCGCCAACAGGGCAATCCGGTTCAGGACGTCATGGTCTATACCCGTATGGAAAATGCCACCCAGGACGGTTTCGATTACTATGCAGTCGCCGCAGACGGCTCGTTGATCTTGGTCCACGATATCGGCGATACGATCGGCTGGACGTCGTTGGAAGCTTCGACCAGTCATTTGGAGTGGGCATTCACGGTGCATGAATCCGCAGGTGAACCGAACGGCTACTTTGATTTCCAGAGCGAAGAGAGCGGCCAGTACCTCTTGCCGACGCCAACAGGCATTCTCAAGGACGATGACCCCGATGACCCTCGGGACCTTGGCGTCAACCTGGGCAGCTGGACGACGGGGGAGCATGGCACTACGATCGAGCGCTGGGATTCACCTTCGCATTCCTATGTCGGATATGCCTATGATGTCGAAAACCACAAACTGAGGCCTGCCGTGAACGGCGAACAACAGCTGGAGTTTTTCTTCGCAATCGCTGATTCCGCGCTTGATCCGGCGCCGAACGAATTGCACGAAGTTGCCACCTTGGACGGAAAGACCAAAGGCGTCACCGTAAAGATGTACGATTTCGACGTGGATGGAAGGCTGGCTCAGAACAGCCCGCCCCGTTCTTTGGAAATGTCGACCGTCATTGGAAGGAACTCAAAGAGCCTCAATTCGACGAACATTGACGGAATCGGCTATGCGAACACCGGCCTCGTGACCGCCACGCTCGACGAAAACGGCCTTCCGACGGCAACGCAGACCGGAAGGTCGCTCGGCGATTTATTCAATGCGGCTCATTTGAAATCAGATGCGAGCAATCTGTTCGTCAAGCAGACATATGATGAGACGGGCTATTTCAGCTATGACTCGAGCGCAAACTACGCCTACCTGGACCAGGAAAACAACAAGTTCATCCTCTATCGTGAAGTGGCGGCGCCGGAGATGGAGGGGAAGGGTACCCCATCAAGCGAGAAGGGCAATTTCTTCCCGTTCGATTCCTTGGAAGACCTCGCTGCTGCAAACAGCGCTTACCCTGATCGTTCCGTGCTTTTTGACGGCGATTTGAACCGACTGCCCGCCTCGCATCCCCAATATGGCGAAAAGCTCTACAAGGTTCCTTACAACAATAGGCAAGATTGGTATAACAGCTACTACTTCGGCATGACGATGGAAGCCGATTTCTACCAAGGCCCTGGCGGCAAAGACAAAAACGGTGATGACGCCATCTTCGAATTCAACGGCGATGACGACATGTGGCTTTACATCGACGGGCTGCTCGTACTCGACATCGGCGGTTGTCACGCAGCCGTCAATGGGACGATCAATTTCGCAACGGGCGAGGTCAAGGTAAGCGGCGTTCCGGGCCATACCACCAATACAACCATCAAGAACCTGTTCAAGAGCAGAAACCTGCTTCCCAACGGAAACCCGTGGACCGATGCCGAAGCTGAGAAATGGTTCACCGGCGACACGTTTGCCGATTACACGCAGCATTCCTTCAAAATGTTCTACCTTGAACGCGGTTCCTACGCCTCCAACCTCAAGGTAGGTTTCAACCTGCTCACGATCGAGCCGGGCACGCTCGTGCTCGAGAAGAAGCTGTCCGACAACGTGCAGTCCGCGTATGGCGATACGTTGTTCGCCTACCAGATTTACACTGTCGAAAACGGGCAGAAGCATATTTACGTGCCACCGGCGGCAACTGGAGACTCGACCCCGCGTTATGTGACCTATGAAGACACGGGCGAGCGCGTCGTTCCCGAAGGTGAGACCGAAAGCGCCGGCTTCAAGCCGACTTATACCCTCGATGGCAAGACGTATGAGAACGTGTATTTCCTCAAGCCTGGTCAGGCCATCGTTCTGCCCGTACCTGACAAGGGCGTTGAGTACTACGTGCGCGAAATCGGCATTGATGACGACGTGTACGAACAGGTCAAGGTCAACGATGTCGTGGTGCCTATCACCCGGGAAGATTCGGCATGTGGTCAGGTAGAAAACCTGAGCCCGACCAATGTCGCCGTCACGTCCGTCGATACGGTCCAGAACCGTGGTCGCGTGACGTACGAGAACATTCCCAAGGAAGAGCGCGTGCACAACCTGCGACTTACGAAGGTCATCGAAAGCCTTGTTGACGATCCGGAGGCGCTGTTCAGGTTCGACGTGCAGCTCGAGAGCAACGCAAGCGGGCAGCTTGTGCCCTACAGCCAGGGCAAATACTACATCGTAAAGACTGACGCAGACGGCGTCGACCATTATTATAAGTACGAAGGCTCGAGGCTCGTTCCAAGCGATGAGCCCATTGCATATACCTCGGGCATCAATGGCGCAATCGACCACATTCAGGCTGGCTACACGGTGCTGATCAAGGGCTTGCTCGCGGGAACCGATTTCAA
>CADBQL010000125.1 GCA_902796815.1 uncultured Coriobacteriaceae bacterium
AAAAGGGTTGCCAATCCATGGCATCTCGATTGTAGGAAGGAGCGCGGAACGATACGGAAAGCGCGAAACGGGCGATACGGATTACGCGAAACGGCCTATCGGCGGAGTGATACGGAAAGCGCGAAACGGGTGCTACTCAGAGCGCGCAATACTCAACCAGACTGCGACACCTTTACTAGCGTCATATTGTTGCTCGTCAAGTATGCAATTGTAGACTCGGTCAGCGATTCCGCTGTTCCGATTTCGCACAGTGATGAAAGTTCGAGTCCTACTTCCGTGAGTGGATACAGAAACGCGCTAACAATCTGTTCCCCGGTCGTTTTCATTATGAGCATCGATTTAGGGACGACTTCATATGTGTCTTCTAGCAGCTTAATGCGCATTTCGTTAACCGGGGTGATCTCAACACGCCGGCTGCCGCTAATTAAGCCCCTCGAGATCAAGGCGTCGATCCTTTTTCCTTCTATAGCGATAGCAGGAAAGAATTTTGCCGGTATGCCCGTTGCGCAGTTGCATGGCCACGTGGGAAATTCCTCGTTTTCCGTTTCAATCAGAATGCATTTAGAGCAATACTCTCTAAACGATGCTGCTTCGAAGTCGCTGACATCAGAAAGCACTCTTCTGGCCTGCGGACTTAAAGTTTCGAGCTGCCCACTCGAAATACCGAACTTATCGGCATCCTCCTTGTTGCGCAACCCTGATTGCTTTATCGCCTCTACTTTTTCTCATGCGCTGATTGAGGCATCTACGAGTGATTCGATGTTGGCTTTCATCTGGTTTTCGGATACATTCCAAGCGGTTGAAAGCTCGGAGATTAATTTTGCGTTCAGGAGCTTTTCGTTGGCGAGCTCTTCGCGTAGCCGTTCAGCTACGCTCGTGTCGACTTGGTTTTTCGCATGGCGGTCGACGCGTGCGCACCATCCGCTAGCAAATCCAACTAATAGGGCTGCAATGCATAGCAAAATCAGAGGAAGAGACTGGTTCATGTCTGTAATTTGCGGAAGCCCTAATGCGACCACTATGGTGACGACGCATGATGCTACGGATATAGCACTTTTCGCGAATGCACTGATTGAATCTATGCTGCTGGTAATCTTCTTGTGCAATGTTGGGCCTTTCTGATGAAGAGGTGCTAATGGGCGGCTTCTGCATGAACCCTGAACTCAAGTGAACATTAATACAGAGCGGCCCGCTATTGCCAGACATCTTACATCTATGCCATAATACAACTGTATCGAAACAGAATGAAACAGATAATACAAACAACGAAGGGATTCATCACGTGTCTGATAGCCCCAAACCTACCTACCTCACAATAGCCAACGCCATCAAATCCCAAATCGCCTCCGGCGACGTAGATTCTGGCGATAAGCTTCCCTCCATCAACGAAATAGCAGCCGAATGGGGGGTAAGCCGCAGCATGGTCAGTCGCGCCCTAACGTACCTCGAAGACGAGGGCTACGTCACGACCATCCAAGGCAAAGGCACCTTTGTGGCAACTCCCGACACAATGCCGCGCGAAAAATCGAACAGGTGGAAAATCTTCTGGTCATACGCCCATAAAGACGACCAGAACAGCGGCGGCGGGATCACCCGGTTACGAGAAGCGATTCAGGCCGAATACGAGTTGCGAACCGGTGATGATGACCTCGATATATTCCAAGACACTAAGGACCTCGAGTGGGGAACGGATTGGCGCAAGGAGATCGACGGCAACCTCGCTGTAACCTCGTTCTTCGTCCCAATACTGACGCCAACTTACTTGCGCAGTCCGCATTGTCTTGCGGAGCTTCGATCAGCAGTGGGCGTCTTCGAAAGAATGGGCTACGAAGAGGGTATCTGCCCGATCGACTTCGTAGACTGCTCCAACGCTCTCAAGGCGTTTCAAGACGATGAGATCTTCAAGCTGCTAGATGACACGCAGCGTATCGTCGATTTTAAGAACCTGCGCTACAAGGGCCCGAAGTCGAGCGAGTATCGAGAAAAGGTTGCCGAGCTCGTTGATCGCCTAATGGCAAAAAGAGAAAAGCTTCAGAAGCAGCAGGAAGAACGCGAGCGTCTGTTTACGGAGAAAGAAGGCTGCGAAGCAGGCGACGAGGCCACCGAGGGTGGCGATTTGCTGGTTCGGATTGCTGCCATGCAGGATCAGCTGGAGCAGCTTGGGCAACTGACCGACCTCATAGGTGCGGATATAGAAGCCATCGGGAATGCGTTTAGCGATAATCCCGCGCCTGCCAACATGAATCCTAAGCATGCAATCGCTCTCGCTGGCTCAATTGCGAAAAAACTAGAAGCGCCATGCCAGGACATGGAAGAACATTGCACGCAATACTACGAAATGATTCAAGCCGTGGATGATGGGATGGATGCGTGCCTTGAATTTGCTGCCATCGCCGAGTCTTCCGGATTCGGCGATGGCATGTCTGCGAATTTGGCCACTTTGCACGTATCGGTAGCTGCTTTATGCGAAAAGACGGAGGAGCCCTTCGGGCAGATTGACTCCTTGCGCAAAATGATCATGGGATTCTCGAAGTTGTCGAGGGTCCTTACAAAGCCGTGCAGGCGCATCGATATCGCTCTGGGGAAGATGTCGAGTAGTGGGATTGTTTTTGAAGGATGGGAGAGAAGGCTGCGTGAGTTTGTGGGATAAGTGCTGCGTATGCAGACAACAGGCAAGAGGTCGGTGCGCTATAAACAAGCTATCTAATATCTATGTAGGGTATTTAGTTGTAGCTTAATCTGCCGTGAGTCGGCGTCTGACGCCGCCGGGCGCGCGACCGACTTCGAGTCGTTCGTGGCGATCCTCGAGGAGGACCACGGCATCGCCGCGAAGATGTCGCGCGGCCGCATAACCTACAAGCATCCCAAGCGCGAGCGCAACATCACGGGACGCGCCCTCGGCATCGACTACGAGTGGCCGGTGATCGAGGCGAACATCCGCCATCGCCTCGAGC
>CADBQL010000126.1 GCA_902796815.1 uncultured Coriobacteriaceae bacterium
GAATTCGTATGCGAAAGGCGATGAGTCACGTCCCTGGGGCGCGAATCATCGCCTCGCAAGTCACGATATAGTCATATTGACAGCCTTTCCCTGTTAGTGCGCGGTTTATTGGCCCATTGCGCGATGATGCGCGTATAATGACTCTAATTGAAGCCGTTTAGAAGAGGAGAACGTCTATGGCTTACTATTTCGAAGAACCGTCCCGCACCTTTAACGAGTATCTGCTGGTACCGGGGTACACGTCCGAGGAAACGATTCCAGCGAATGTGAGCCTCAAAACCCCGCTCGTCAAGTATCGCCGTGGTGAGGAAGAGCCGGCCATCAGCCTGAACATACCCATGGTTTCGGCAATCATGCAGGCTGTTTCCGATGACAAGATGGCAATCGCACTGGCTACCGAAGGCGGGCTTTCCTTCATCTACGGTTCGCAAACCATCGAGGACCAAGCCGCGATGGTTGCGCGCGTCAAGGATTACAAGGCGGGGTTCGTTGTTTCGGACGCCAACCTTTCGCCCGACATGACGCTTGCCGACGTAGTTGAACTGCTCGAAAAAACTGGCCATTCGACGATGCCCGTCACCGAGGGCGCCAAACCACACGGCAAGCTGCTCGGCATCGTCACCGATCGCGATTATCGTCTCACGCGCATGGGCCTCGACACCAAAGTCGTCGACGTCATGACGCCGCTCGACCAGCTCGTTACCGCCCCGGCAGACACGTCGCTCAAGTTAGCCAACGACATCATTTGGGACCACAAGCTCAATTCGTTGCCGCTCATCGACGATGACGGAAACCTGACGTATATGGTGTTTCGAAAGGACTATGACCAGCACAAATCCAATCCGCTCGAGATGCTTGACCAGGACAAGCGCTACATGGTCGGTGCGGGCATCAATTCGCGCGACTACGCCGAGCGCGTACCGGCGCTCGTCGAGGCGGGTGTCGATGTCGTGTGCATCGACTCATCCGAAGGTTATTCCGTCTGGCAGAAGAAGACGATCGATTGGATTCGCGAGCACTACGGCGACACCGTGAAGGTCGGCGCGGGCAACGTAGTCGACGAAGAGGGCTTCCGCTTCCTCGCCGAGGCGGGCGCGGATTTCATCAAAATCGGAATCGGCGGCGGCTCCATCTGCATTACGCGCGAGCAGAAGGGCATCGGCCGCGGTCAGGCGACGGCCACGATCGAGGTCGCGAAAGCGCGCGATGCGTACTTTAAGGAAACCGGCGTATACATCCCGCTGTGCTCTGATGGCGGCATCGTGTACGACCATCACATCACGTTGGCGTTGGCCATGGGCTCGGATTTCGTGATGCTCGGCAGGTATTTTGCGCGCTTTGACGAGTCACCCTCCAACCGCGTGCAGGTCAACGGCTCCTACATGAAAGAGTACTGGGGCGAAGGCTCGAGCCGCGCACGCAACTGGCAGCGCTATGACTTGGGCGGCGACAAGAAGGGAATGACGTTCGAAGAAGGCGTCGACTCATACGTGCCTTACGCCGGTCCGCTCAAGGATAACGTGGCGGTCACGCTTGCCAAGGTCAAGTCCACGATGTGCAACTGTGGTGCCATCACGATTCCCGAGCTTCAGGAGAAGGCCAAGCTCACGGTCGTTTCGTCCACGAGCATCGTCGAGGGCGGCGCCCACGATGTCGTGCTCAAGGACAAAACGCCGTACGTGAGCAACACCGTCGCTCGATAACGCTCCTAACGATCCAGATTCGGCGAAACAGAACCGAGGGGGAGGCTCTCCTTTCCATCTGGAGGCTCATACTTGCTTTGCGGGAAGGGGAGACTCCCCTTCCCGCTGTTTCAAGACGATTTTGATGTTAATTTTTATCGATTCTGTTTGATTTTTTGGATTATCCAGTTATCCTTGTTAATTTTTTCTACTTATGAATGATTTATTTCAGCAACGTCGAATATTTATCCTTAGCTAACTTTATTTTACCTGTTCATAAGCTCATCGTAATTCGCATACTTGAAGCACCGCTGAAATATCAAACATATTCTCATTTTTCTATCATTTGAATAACTGATTATCCCATTTTCAAACATTTATTGTAATTTTTATCGTGCTTTACGCCATCGGCACGCGGGCTGATGGGGCGGCGTCGCGCAAGAAGGCGACGTAGCCGCGATATGCCTCGTAAATGTCGGCCTTACTCGTAACCTCCCACGGCGCGTGCATCGAAAGCACCGCCACGCCCGAGTCGATGACGTCCATGCCGTATTTGGCGGGCAGATACGCAATCGTTCCGCCGCCGCCTGCGTCGACTTTTCCGAGTTCGGCGGTTTGGAACGAAACGCCTGCGTCATCCATGATGCGGCGGATGCGCGCGACGTATTCGGCTGACGCATCATTGCTACCAGACTTGCCACGAGCTCCCGTATATTTGTTGAAAACCAGGCCATGACCCATGTAGGCAGCGTTCTTCGGTTCGAAGACGCTTGCATACGCTGGGTCAAACCCTGCCGAAACATCGCTCGAAAGCATGCTCGATGCAGCAAGCGCGCGACGCAAGTTGATGTCGCCGCCGACGCCCGCGAGCTCCAGGATCACGGCCACGACGTTCTCGAAGAACTGGGATGCCATGCCCGTTGCACCCACGCTGCCGATTTCTTCCTTGTCGACGAGCACTGTCATCGCGCTGCGCGCCGGTACTTCGTCGAGTGCAAGCTGCGCGATGAGCGACGGATAGGCGCAAGCCGAGTCGTCTTGTCCGTAGCCCAGAATCATCGAGCGGTCAAA
>CADBQL010000127.1 GCA_902796815.1 uncultured Coriobacteriaceae bacterium
ACAGCGTGCACGCTTGCTCGGCGAGCTGCTCCATGAGTACGAAGTAGGTCTTGATCTGAGAGAACGTCGAGAATGCATCGAACGGCTTGCAGAGGTGAGCGACGATTTCGCCTTCAGCATGGACTTACAGGGACGCCAGCTCGGTGCACTCGAAAAGCAGTTGAACAGCATCGACTCAGCCGAAAAGACGCTTGAGCGAGCACTCGAACTCACCGAGTCGAACGTCGAGGAGCTACTCGAGCACCTCTACTTTGCCTCAGTGCGCTGCATACAGCGCCTCGCCGAGCCCCGCCATGCCGAACTGCGCGAAATCGTCATGTCGTCAGCTCCCGACGACGAACGCGCAAGCGCGTTTAACCAACACATTTCGGACACGGCAAATCTCAAGGCGCTGTTGCGGATTTTCCCAATCATTGCTACGACATGCATTTCCGCCCATCGGCTTGGACAGCCAGAACCTATGTTTGACCTGGCTGTTATCGACGAGGCTAGCCAATGCGACACCGCCTGCGCGCTCATCCCCGTGGTACGTGCCCGGGCACTCGCGCTCGTGGGCGACCCGCAGCAGCTTTCGCCAGTCGTGGTCATCGACAAAGCTGACAACGCCGCCCTTCGCCGCACCTATGGCATCACCGACGAATACGATTTCATCGAGAACTCCGCTTACAAGGCGTTTTTGGCCTGTGATGCCGTAAGCAACGAGATCCTGTTGCGCGACCATTACCGCTGCGACGAGGCAATCATCGGCTTCAGTAACCGAAAGTACTACAACAAAAAGCTCTCTATTAAGAGCGGTCGACGCTCCGACCAGGCACTTCGTTATGCATGTGTCGAAATGAACACTTCGCCGATCAAAAATGCGGCTCCTGCTGAAGCCGAAGCAGTCGCCGATTTCGTACAGGACAATCCCGACAAGTCCATTGGCGTCATCACCCCCTTCACGAGCCAGCGCGACTACCTGACAGCGATTCTGAAGGAGCGCAACTGCGAAGGCGTTCCGTGCGGTACCGTCCACGCATTTCAGGGAGACGAAAAGGATGTCGTGCTGTTTTCGCTCGCCCTAACCGACAGGACGACGCCTGCAACGTACGGCTGGCTCGCGAACAACCGCGAACTTATCAACGTCGCCATATCGCGTGCGCGCGACGAGCTCGTCGTGTTTTCGAGCGACAAGGAGCTCGAACGTCTGCACCGCAGCGTCGTTGGCCCTGATGACCTTTATGAGCTGGTGCAATACATCAAGACGAAAGGCACGTCGGAAATCACGCCCCGCACGGCGCCTTCGCGCGCCCTCGGCATCAAGCCCTATTCCACCAAGACCGAGGCTGCGTTTTTGGAAAACCTCAACCACGCGCTCGGCAACATCTTTACTTCAGGCGCACGGCACACCATCAAGCGCGAGGTGCCCATTTCGCATTTGTTCAGGGAAAACATTGCGATGGAGTACCTCTTCTACAGCGGAAGCTTCGATTTCGTCGTCTACGAGCTCGCACCTGACGGCTCGGAAATCCCAATCCTTGCCATCGAGCTCGACGGTAAGGAGCATCGCAGCGACGAGGCTGTTGCCGCCCGCGACCGGCAAAAGAACGAAATCTGCGTGCGTCACAACCTGCAACTCATCCGCGTCGAAAACTCCTACGCACGCCGTTACCACCACATCAAGGATATCCTCGTAGACTTCTTCGGCCAGCAATGAGGCCGCCCGATTGGGCGGCCCAATGCCCGCAGGCTATGCTCGGGACCATAGCGCATCATCTCATCAAGCCCATTTTAATGTTGACTATTGTTCTTAATGACAAAAAACCCGACTTTATGTCACCTTGCAGTGACTCCCCAGTTCAGATTGCAAATTTTGATGAAAAAATTCTTCTAGCGATTCTGGGTGAACGGTGCTATAATTTCCGTCAGCGGTTTTGCCGCTTGGGTAGTTTACTCTGCGACGTAGGGTTTGTTTCTGGGAGGGGACGCACCCTACCGTCTTCTTGGAGAGGAAGCCGCCGCACACCTGCTGGGTATGCGGCGGCTTCTTATTTTCCGATGCGATGAGTTTTGCCCCAGGGGCGTGACTCATTGCTAGAGTGCCCGACGAGCCTCGATTGCGCGGGTAAGGGTGACCTCGTCGACAAAATCGAGCTCGCCACCGACGGGCATGCCGCTGGCCAGGCGCGAAACGGTCACACCGAGCGGCTTGAGCAAGCGCGCGATGTAGGTCGCGGTTGTTTCGCCTTCGACATTGGGGTTAGTAGCCAAAATGATTTCGCTCACGTCTTCGGACGCAAGGCGGCGCATCAGCTCGGCAATGCGCAAATCATCGGGACCTACGCCATCCATGGGCGAAAGCTCACCGCCAAGCACGTGATACATCCCCGAAAACGCGCCCGTACGCTCAATAGCTGCGATGTCGCGCGGTTCGCTCACGACGCAAATCGTGCTTCCGTCGCGCTCAGCCGATTGGCAAATCTCGCACAATTCGCCTTCGGCATAGTTGAAGCAGCGCGAGCAGAAACGAACGGTCTGCTTAACCTCGGTAATCGCATCAGCAAGGCGCAACACGGTCGCGCTATCGGTGTTAAGCATCCAATACGCAATGCGCTGGGCTGATTTGGTGCCGATGCCGGGAAGCCGCTCGAGCTCGTCGAGCAGTTTTTGCAGCGCGGGAGCTGATCTCATGAGCCACCTCTATATATATTAGAAAAGGCCGGGAATGTTGATGCCACCGGTTACCGAAGACATGCGCTGCTCTCCTTGCTCGGCGACACCGCGCAAAGCGGCGTTCACGGCTGCAAGCACCATGTCCTGCAGCATTTCCACATCATCGGGATCGACTGCTTCGGGATCGATTTCGAGGCTCTTAATCGTGCCATCGCCAAGCGCAACCGCCTTGACCATACCGCCTCCAGCTGTGGCCTCGAACGTGATTGTCTGGATTTCTTCTTGAGCGCGCGCGAGCTCGAGCTGCATCATCTGCGCTTGCTG
>CADBQL010000128.1 GCA_902796815.1 uncultured Coriobacteriaceae bacterium
AGCACCAAATCGACTCGCATTGATGTGGAAAACGAGTTGAAAGGAGCTGTACATGCGCTACACGAGCAAAGGGCTGAAGAGGCGTTGCGGAACCCCATTACCTGATCGTGCTTTGTCCGCGTAGGTGGCATTGCGGTTCTGGGTTTGACGCTCAGTCGAACCCCCTCCAGCAGCGCTCCTTCATGAACGCGACGAGTTCGGCTGTCGCAGTTCCTTCGTAATGCCCGATGAGCAGCTTCTTGAACCGGGCGACGTCCGATTCGGGCACTACGAGCAGTCCGCCGCCGTGCGCGATGAGATAGTGGTTGGCGAAGATGATGGCTGCCCGCTTGTTTCCGTCGAGGAACACCTGCGCCTTCATGCAGTACAGGCACAGCTCAATGGAGACGTCGACTGCCTCGTCGGCTTTCGGCGCGACGATCTCGGCAATGCGCTCCCTCACGACCGTCTCTTGCGGCAGCGGCGGGACGTACGACGTGCCCCCGATGGCCACGGGCACGCCCCTCACGCGCCCGCCGTCGTCGAAGAAGCCCTCGTTGACGAGCCGCGCTATGTGGCTCAGAATCGGGAAGTCGGTGACGCAGGACAGCACGTCCGCGTCGAGCACGAACTCCCAGGCATGCTTCAGGTTGAGCACCTTCTGCACGTCGGACGCCGCGACCCCGCTCACGCGGCCGTTCTCGATAATCTCCTCGGTCTGGGGAAACGACGTCGCGACACCCTCGAGCACGGCTTGGTCGTAAATGCTCGCCTTCATGTTCGCCCGCGCGAAGTCGAGGTTGAGTGCCACGCGGGGATCGAGGTCGCCCTCTGCGTACCCCAGCGAGGCGAGCTGTTTCTCGACGCGCCGAAGCCGCTTGCGAAGCTCCCTGGCCTCCGCGGCGTTCCGAAGCAGGAGCTGGTGCAGCTCTTCGGAGTAAACGTCGACGTAAGTCGAGGTCAGCTTGCCAGCGACGCGACGGCGCATGTAGAGGTAGCGCCCTGCGCCCTTCGACTTCACCTCGGGGGTCCCCTCGTAGGGGATAAGGTGCAGCCTGGCGTTCAGGTCCGCCTTCTGGTGCAGAAGCTCGCGTATGCGCTCGAAGTCCGAAGTTGCTTGCATTGGTCCTCCTTAGGGAACATTTGAAGATATTATATCTCTCATTTGTTCCCTACTGTATTACATACGCATTAGAGTTTCCGCATTCCACAACTCGTCTTAGACCTTAAACTAATTGAATTTTACGCTGACCATCGAGCTCGCGCTCACCACGGGCATGCGCAGGGGCGAGGCGTGCGGGCTGCGCTGGTCGGATATCGGCGAGCAGACGGTCACGGTGAACCAGATCGTCAGCCTCGACGCCGGCACGCCCTACGTGAAGGAGCCCAAGACGCAGGCGAGCTGCAGGACGATACCCCTCACCAAGAGGCTCTACGCGGTTATGCGCGCCATCGAGAAGGACAGGCGCTACGTCGCGGGCGAGCTCGGGGTCCCGTTCGGCGACCTGTTCAGTCCACTCGTATCCCCCGAGCCCGTCCCCGACACCCTCGGCATCGGCCCAATCCCTCAGAAACATGCGGATGGCATCCTCCCGGCGGGCGAGGCGGGGGTCATGACGGCGGTCTCGATTATGAGCGGCTCAACGGGGGACTCCCCCAGCGCGGGCAGAGGCGCGATGAACTTGTTGAACTCGCGCTTGCTGCGCGTCCGGTCGAGGTTCTCGACGGCGAGTCCCACGGCCTCCACGGAGTCTGAAGGGGCGCTCCCTGCAGGTTCAACGGGAAGGGAGCGCCGACTGCTTTTCACAACCGACGCTCCTAAACTATGAGGCTAAACCTGGTAGTCCACCGTTGCCTGGATCATGGCATCAACGTTCTCGTCCTTGGCGTTCAACGGGCAGTCGCAACCGGAGCTGATCATGAGGCCGGTTGTGGGTCCCACGTCGTCGATGAGCTTGGTGGTGTAGTCGTATACCTCGTCGGCGGTGCCGAAGGCTAGCAGGCTTGAAGGCACGTCGCCCAGGATGCACATGCGCTCGTCGAGGATCTCGCGCGCCTTGCGGGCGTCGGTTGCGCCGTCGAGCATGAGCACGCACTTCTTGGCGGGAAGCTCCCTCAAGGTCTCGAGCTCGCTGTCCCAGCACGAGTCGAAGTGCAGCACGGGGGTGACGCCCGCCTCGATGGTCTTCAGGATCATCTCCTGCAGGTAGGGCCACACGTACTCCATCCACATCTCGTGGCTGAGCAGCTCCGGCGCGGCGCGCCAACCGCCCACCCAAGCGCCGACCGGCTTGGATGCCAGGCCGCCCAGGAAGCCGTCCAGCAAGAATGGCCAAGCGGCGTCCATGGCCTCCTTCACCAATTCGGGTTCCTCGTAGAGGTCCATGAAGAAGTTCTCCATGCCACGCGCCCCGCAGAAGTTCTCAATAGGAGTGTAGCCGTAGGCGCAATTGAGGACCGGGATACCCGCCTCGTCCTTCATGCGCTGAAAACCGGTGGCGGCGTAGGCGAAATACGCCTGCGCTTCGGGCTTGTTCAACGGGTCGCCGATGCGCTCGCGCATGAAGGCCTCCACCCAGCCGGCGTAGCCTTTGTTGACGATGACTTCGTACTCGTCGATCGACATCTGCTCTTTCTCGTGGACCTGCCACAGTTCGTCTTCTGGGAGGTCGATGCCAGGCGCCTTCACCTCGGCAAGCCACAGCATGGGCAGCGTGTAGGGGGTCATGCAGGGAGAATGCAAGCTGTCGACGCCAGGGTGCTCCTTGCAGAAGTCCACGGCCGCGGTGACCGAGCGCGGGAAGTCGGTGACGGCCTCGGCCATCGTCAAGCCCATGCGCTTGGGCAGGTAGGCCGGACCGTTCCAAGACATTGGGATCTTGTCGACCTTTTCCATGTGGACAGCCTTCATAGTGCGCTCGAGATGCTCTTGATACAGGTTCATGGGACTACCTTTCTCCGACAGAGGTATGTCGTCCAAATACATCTATTTGGATAGATTGTTTTGTATAACAAGGGGGAATGGCCTTTCCAACGCGCATATTACTTGGGAATAAAGAGAAAGACTATGTTTGTCTCCTTCAAAAAATGAAAGGAATTCCGCCTTGTATTTGTGGTTCAATAACAAATGTATTTGAATAAGTCGCATGATTGCCCTATAGTTCATTAAATGCGGGCAAAGGAGAGCCATGAAGCTGAGCATGTCGCTTTTGGCATGGTATTTGCAAGATGAGGGCCCAGTCTGCCATATCCAGGACGACAGCCTGTGCATTCGGGGATTGCGATTCGTGATGGACGACGTGGACGTCATGCTGCCCGAGTACCTGTATTTCGGGCTCGGATGGCATTTCTTCGCCGACAAGCAGTACGCCGACAAGTGCCTTGTCGTGAACCAGCACAGCATGCTCCTGTTCGACAGCGACAACTACAACACGGTTCTGAACAAGGTCCTATCCGCCTTCGACTTCTTCAACGGCTGGGAGGCGGACTTGCTCGACGCCGGCGCGCGCAACGCCCCGCTCCGCGAGTTCGTCGATTTGGCGGAGCCCATTTTCGAGAACCCTCTTTACGTGGGAAGTTTGGACATGGGCTCGATCGTCTCGACCGATCTGACGGGACATCAGGTGGACCCGCTCTGGGAGAACTTCGTCAAGGGCACGGCGGGCGTCAACGCCGCCATGTACGAGCCTTACTACAATGCCGTGGGCGACAAGATCGAGGACCTTTCGGACAGGCCCGAAGTAGTGCGGAACGTTTACGAAGGCGGCGCCCCCGTCGTGATGCTGTATCTCCCACAAGGCGACAACGTCGGCGGCTACATCGCCATCCTGCAGGAGAACAGCGCTTTAACAGAGCAAAACCTCCAGCTGGCGCCCGTCTTCGCGAGGTACTGCCTTAAGGCGAGCGAGCTCGTGTCGGAATCCGGATCCCTCCAATCGGGGGCGAGCCTGTTCGGGCACCTGCTCGACGGGGACGACATCGGCACCGACAACCTGAAGCGCCTCGGGAAGGTGCTGCCCATGCCGCCTTGGCGACTTCTGGCGCTGCGGGTGAGTGAGCGCACGGACCAGCTCGCCGTCAACGCGCTCCTGAGCGACCTGAGGCGGCGGCCCGACTGCCGCTTCCCCGTGGAGCTCGGCGGCACCTGCTACTGCATCGCAACCGAAGGCTCCGTTTTCCAGTTGAACCTTTTCGAGGGCACGGTGACTGTGGGGGCCTCAGCACCCTTCCACGACCTCGGCACCATGCCCGTGAGACGCCAGCAGGCCGACTTCGCGCTGAGCCAGTCCCGCGACGCGAGGGGAACGTTCCTCTGCGAAGATTTCGCCTGCGACTACCTACTGCGCACATTCCGTGAGCTCGAGCTGACACCCACGCTGCTGCACCCGGCGCTTGAGGCGCTCGAGCGCTACGACGCCGAGAACCAGACCGATCTCCGCCAGACCCTAGCCGCATACCTTCGCCACGAGCGCAACCAGCTGCTGGCGGCCAAGGAGCTGCACGTGCACGCCAACACGATGCGATACCGCCTGCAGCGCATCCGCGAGGTAGCGGGCTTGACGTTGGAGAACGAGGCGGAGCTCAAGTACCTCCGCCTATCCGACTGGCTTGAGCCCTACAGGTAATGGCGCCCGTCACCAAAGGCCTTGCCAACCCGATAAGCTTGCGCCGCGCCTGCTTCAGCCAGTTCTTCTTGAAGGTACCGACACCACTGAAGTAGCGGCTATGGTCGGTCTTATCGCCACTTTCATCCTCAGTTTCTCGGCGTGGTATTAGCCCGTTTGTAGAGCGCCAGATTCTGCTCTACATTTGCTCTACATGAAAACAGGCCAGGATTTTAGTCCTGACC
>CADBQL010000129.1 GCA_902796815.1 uncultured Coriobacteriaceae bacterium
TATAAGCGACAAGGTGTCACTCAAGCAACAATGCTGTTAGAATTTGCATCGCATACAAACGAGGAGGAATCGTGAGCGATTACATTAGGGCGCGTTCTCCCGAACAGAAGCAGGAACGCATGGAGGCCATCATGGCCGCCGCCGACAAGCTGTTCCAGAAACAGCCCTACCACAAGATCACCATGGGCACGATTGCCGAAGAGCTCGGCTGGTCGCGCTCGAACTTATACAAATACGCCGCCACGCAGGAAGAAATCTTCCTGGCACTGCACTCGGCCAAAAACCGTGCGTGGCTCGGCGATCTCGCCGAAGCCCTAAAGGGCGCACCGCTGCCTGCCGACGAGTTCGCGCGCAGGTGGGCAGATGTCACGGATCGCCACGCCGACTTCCTGCCCTACCAGGAAATCGTCATCTCGATTATCGAATCAAACGTCACGCTCGAGCGGCTCACGCAGTTCAAGCGCGACTTCGCCGATATGCTGGCGCCCATCGTCAGCTTGCTCGCGCGCCAATGCGATATCGACGAGGAAACGGCGGCCGACCTGTACCTGACCCTGCTCTTCCAGGCCCCGGGGCTCTATAATCATTTCCACTGCGCCGAACTGACGCGCGAGGCCATGCTCGCAGCCGGCCTCAAACCCGTCGAGGGCACGTTCGCCGAGACATACGCCCGCTTCGTCGAGATGTGCGTGGAGAACGCGAAATTGAACTAACCCGTGCGCTGGTCAGACGCTTTTCGTTGCAGTTCACTGTGCCAGCGTGATTCCAAAGCAAAACACCAGGTGAGGGCGCGATATCGGCGATTCCGCAGACACAAACTTAATTATTCTAAAGCTACGAGGACAAGCCGATACGCGTTCTCACCTGGGCTTTTTGCGGAACGTGCGGACCCCTGTGAATAGTAGCCGCTTTTCTGATAACCGCCCGATAATGGGCACCCCATCCACAGCGCAGCCAGTAAAATGTCAACGGTGATATAACTCATAGATGTGTCTTGGCAGTAGCAACGATTCGGGTTTTGATGAGAGGGCATATGACGGATAAAACGGGAAAACTTGGATTCGGGCTCATGAGGCTTCCGCGACGCGGCGTGAAAATCGACGTTGCCCAGATGTCGCAGATGGTCGATCTGTTCCTGGACGCAGGGTTCACCTATTTCGACACGGCGCGCGTTTACCAAGGCTCCGAAACCGCAACGCGCAAAGCCCTCGTCAAGCGCCATCCGCGCGATTCGTTCACCATCGCCACCAAGCTCAACACCATGATCGCGCCGACCGCCAGAATGGCTCGCAAGCAATTCGAGACGAGCTGCAAGAACCTCGGCGTCGACTACGTCGATCACTACCTGCTGCACAACCTGACGAACGGCACGTACAAAAGCTACGAGAGATTGGGCTTGTGGGACTACCTGCTCGACCTCAAGCGCCAGGGCAAGGTGCGCAACGTCGGCTTCTCGTTTCATGCGGGGCCCGAATTGCTCGAGCAGGTGCTGCGCGCCCATCCCGAGGTCGACTTCGTGCAGCTGCAGATCAACTATGCGGATTGGGAAAACCCGCGCATCACGTCGCGCGCGAACTATGAGGTGGCGCGTGCCCACGGCAAGCCCATCGTCATCATGGAGCCGGTAAAAGGCGGCGCCCTCGCAAAGCCCGCGTCCGAAATCCGCGCGCTCATGGACGACGCGGCGCCCGGCGCGTCGTATGCGTCGTGGGCCATCCGGTTTGCAGCTGGCCTCGACGGCATCATGTGCGTGCTTTCGGGCATGTCGAACGTCGAGCAGATGACCGACAATCTCTCATACATGCGCGACTTTCGCCCACTTGACGCGCGCGAGATGGCCGTCATCCAACGCGCCCGCGAAATCCTAGGCAACGCGCGCGACATCCCTTGCACCGCATGCCGCTATTGTGTGGAAGGGTGCCCGCGCCACATCCTGATACCCGGCGTGTTCGCGGCGATGAACAAGCAACTCGTCGGCGGACAGCTCGCCGAAGCGCGAGCCGATTACCGCGCCGCTGTCGACGCCGGCAATTTCGCCAGCGCCTGCATCGCCTGCGGAAAGTGCGAGGACGTCTGCCCGCAAAACATCCAAATCATCGCACAGCTGCGCGAGTGCGCGGACGCCCTCGAAATATAAGGCGAACGAGTTGCCCTGGCGCCAAAGGGCCAAGGGAACACGCTGTTCACCTGATACCCTCGCCCGCAAACTTGAAGGTGGTGTAGCGCGTGAACGCACGCGCTACACCCTTGGAATTGACTACTCGTAACCGCGTGCGAGCTCGTTTACGATGTTCTGGTTATAGTCGCGTTTGCCCTTACTGCCTGAGCAGCCTGGTACACGAGCGCGTCTTCCAAATCGTCGAGTTCGCAAGTAAGCGCAATAGTCGAGTGGGATATCACAATCGGGCTCGGGCATGACCGCATCCACAGCGTAGACGATGATGTTATCGCCGGCGGTCTTCGCCTCTCGCACCGACTATTTGCGGAAGGCAGCCACTAATTGTGGATACCGCAGAGCACGGTGCAAAGATCAGTCCAATCGGTTCCACCTGAGAACGCCTCGAGCTGCTCATCCGTAAGCTCGATTCCCTCCTCGCTGGCAAGCGCCACTAACTCATCAACGGATTTGCAGGCCATTGCCTTCTCCTGCAATTCGGGGGTTAGCTTGTCGAGATTCATCGTCAATCCTTTCTCCCATATTGCTTTACAACAAACCGCAAGGCCATTATACGCGCTTACATGCGACACGACTACACGCCACATCACAAGAGGTATCGAAGCCTTCTCTGAGATCGCCGCCCACAAACCGGCAAGCAATCATCGGCAAAAAAGCCGATGTCCGATTCTGGCTACCTTCTTGAAACTGCAAGAGTTAGACTCTGTACCAGCAGAAAGGCGGTCAAAATGAAAGACAAGTCGTTCAGGCAAAGCGCCAACGCTTCCGGCAGCGGAGCAGCGATCAACCTCAGGCTCGACTATAGGCCACCGATGCGATTCAACGTGCTGCTGGAGTTCTTCCGCGGCCGTGCGCTTGTTGGCGTGGAGTTGGTGGACGACGCCGCGTACGCACGAACGGCTCGCATGATGATGCCCGATGGTGGCGAGGTTTCGGGCTGGATACGAGTGGAAGATGATCCGGCGCATAACGCGCTCACGCTTTCGATGAACGAGTCGCTGGAGCCCGTCGCCTCGATAGTAGCGGCCCGCGTGCGCAGCATGTTCGACCTTGACTGCAACCCTGAGGCCGTGTCCGAAGCGCTTTCCCCGCTCGATGATATCCGCCCTGGAGCCAACGTGCTCGGCACGCGCTTGCCAGGATGTTTCAATCCTTTCGAAACGTGCTGCCGTGCCGTACTCGGTCAACAGGTGAGCGTCGCCGCCGCCAACAAGCTTGCTGCCCGCATCGTCGAGGCTTTTGGCCCGCGCGTCGACACGGGAATCGAAGGCCTTGAGCGCGCATGGCCTTCTTCGCAGGAAATTGGCGCCATCGACGACATCACCGATGCATTCGGCCAGCTCGGCGTCATCCGCACGCGCTCGGCAGTTCTTGCCGAAATCGCCCGTATGGTAGAGTCGAGCGACCTTCACATCGACGAGCCTGCCGACCCCATCGAGCAGATGAACACGCTTTTGTCTGTTAAAGGCATTGGCCCTTGGACAGCCAATTACATTGCCATGCGCGCGTTTTCCCACCCTGACGCGTTTTTGGAAAAGGACTCTGGAGTCGCCCATGCGCTGCCCGAGATGACGCCCAAAGAACGACTCGA
>CADBQL010000130.1 GCA_902796815.1 uncultured Coriobacteriaceae bacterium
CCGTTATATTCCGTAAGCAATGGACTCAATTGGGAAACTGATCAAGTTTGCAAAGCGCGCTTTCATGTGTCACCCGGCTCATGGGCAGAACAGTACGCCCAAAACAACGATATCGAATATGACAATGCTCGCTCAGCAGCAGAACCGAAGTGGAAGCGACAAACCATAGATCTACGCAAGGCAAGCTTATCGTTTAGGGTATACCCAAACAATGCTGCCCTCGTCGGAATCGACGCACGCGACGCAGGACATGTAGAAATACCTGCTGAAGTCGGAGGCGTTCCTGTTACCGCCATCGGTTGCGACGACAACGATAGCGCTCATGGAACGGTGAAAACGCTCATCATCCCGAAGACCGTAAAAGAAATAGACGGCACGCTGCTCACGCAGATGACAAATACCCGAAAGTTTGAAATCGACCCGCAAAACACCTGCTTCTCAGTACGCGGGGACTCCCTTTGCAGTGCCGACGGAAAAACGCTCCTTGTTTATCCAGGTGCCAATAGCGACGCATACACCGTGCCCAAAGGCGTGACGACAATCGGTTACGAGGCTTTCTCGGGCAACAATCTCAAATCGGTAACGTTGCCGGAAGGCTTAAAGGAGATCGGCCAAAAGGCGTTCAGCGGTTGCACCGAGCTTTCGAGCGTAACGTTTCCATCAACCCTAGAAGAAATTGGCGAAGGTGCATTCGAACGCAGGGAGCTGACAGAGATTGCACTCAACGACGGGCTCAAAACAATATCCAACAGAGCTTTCTACGGCACAAAGTCCTATACCTCGCTCACCATTCCCGATAGCGTGACGACTATCGAAATGGATGCGTTTCGTGGAAATCATTACGCTGACACGAACGAACTCACCCCCGTAGAAACCCGCACCGTTGCAATCGGTTCTGGTCTCGAGAATCTTGGCCAAGGCGCATTTGCCGGACTCGATATCGACTCCTTCACGGTCGCCCCCCAAAACGAGCATTTCAAAGCGGACGGCCCGCTGCTGCTCAGCAAGGACGGCCGAACGCTCTACGCATGCGCCGGCGCAGCAGGACCCGAAGTTCACATCCCGGACGGCGTAGAAGAGATTCTCCCTTCTGCATTCGATGCCGTTCCCGCCTTGACCGACATCTACCTCCCGAATTCCCTCTACAGAATGAGTTCGGCATCGTTCGATAGCAGCAAAGCGAAAACGATCACCTTCCATTGCCCATCGGGTTCTGAAGCGGCACTCATCGCCGAAACGCAGGGATATACCTGGGTTGAAGAGTAGCAGTTCATTCCCCAATGAGTTTTGCCCCTGGGGCGTGACTCATTTCGAAGAGTAGCGACTCATCCACCGATGAGTCGCGCCCCTAGGGCGAAACTCATTCCCTGGTACGCAGACAATCTCGTCACCTGGATATTCGTAAAACGTGCTCTTTTTCCCGACATTCTGCATGGCTGGCTCGTGTAATAAGCAACGAGGGAAACACCGGTGCTTCTCGAAAAACACTACCTGCGCACATGAGGCGCGCAGCAACCATGCAATAGGAGAAGAGGATGAAAAAGGGCATCTCCAAAAAGAACCGATTCGACAAGCCCAAAAAGGGCCGAGAGTGGCATACGGCGTTTTATTACCTCGCCGAGCACCTGAAAGCGCTGACGGGAGGTGAACTCAACCATAAGTGCCTCTACGCTCTCGTCGGCATGGAGGGACGCTTCGTCAACAGCGACAAACAGGCGGTCCGCAAGGCGTACGCTGGCAAGCTCTCCAAGCTCGTCCACTCGAAAAGCTATGCGACCGAGATGCAGGCACGCTACCTAGAAAGCGCTCTGACTTTTGACGACGCCGCACGCGAAATCTGCAATGCCATTCAGAAAATCAGCCATATGACGGATTCCGAGCTGAGCGAATACTGGGCAAAAATATGCTGGCCGGATGTCTGGTACGGCCTGATGAACGAGAAACAGGAATGGAGAGGAACGCTCGATCTCGTGCGGATCGGTTACGAAGCGAGCAGCATCTTCGGCAACGCGGAAAACGAATCGGCAGCACCGAGCAAGCGTGCCATCACGCCAATTGAGCAGCTTTCGGCCATGTTCTGGTTCATATCGTTTGGGCATCTCGAAATCCCTGACGGCTCTCCCGAGCCGAAAACGGTGATCTCCAGCAGACCTGCACCAAACGACTCGAAAGACGCTACCAGGGCATGCCTGGTCCGATACGATGACAGAGCCTGCCTCTGCGTCAAGGATATATACGTTTTGCCGATGGAGCGACCCTTCACCATCGGCAGACTAACCGACAATGACGCAATCGAGGAAATGCCGTCGGTCGGCCGAGAGCACGGTTGCGTATTCCGCTTGGGTAAGACCTGGTACTACGAAGATAGGAAGTCACTCAACGGAAGCGCCATCATCCGCGATGACGTGCGGATACTGTGCAACTCGAACAGCGAGTTTGTGCGCATCCCCCTCCAAGCGGGTGACATCATAGAAATTGCCGAGGCGAGCTACTATCGGTTCAGCCCGTACAGCGGCTACTCCTTCCTACAGGTGAAAGAGCGCAAGTACCGCGACACGGATTGGAATCGAGCCGACGAGCGGCCGACCTCCCAACTGCTCTTCACGGCATAGCGGGCCGTTGGGATAATCCCAACGGCCTATCCAGCTTATTCTTCAACCCAATCGATGCCGCATTCTTGCGC
>CADBQL010000131.1 GCA_902796815.1 uncultured Coriobacteriaceae bacterium
TTCTTCGGCACGCCATCGCGCACCATCGCCAGCGCCCGCTCCTTCACCTCGCGCCTGTGGACCGCTGGGCGCCCGGGTCCGCAGTAGTTGCCCGGGGCGGCGCCCATCTGAATAGGCACCTTGCCTCCTCTCGTCCATGCGCGCGGGTGACACGCTGACACGCTTGCTCGCGCGCGCGTTTTCTTCTCTCTTTTATTTAGGTATCTGTGAAAAGAGTCGGTAATTGGGTAGCGTGTCAAGCGTGTCAAGCGTGTCATATGCCACTTGACCTGCGGAAACATGCCGTATTTAGGTGACACGCCTGACACGCTTACCATGTTGAAAACCGCTCCAAACCCTCAATCTCTACTTGAAGTTGAACACTCTGCCGCGCTTGTTTATGCTCGAATCTCGCTTTGAGACGACTTCAAGCGTGTCAAGCGTGTCAGTTATCCGACGGGTGAAAACCTGCTGCGAGGCGCCGAACTTCTCGCCCGCGGTGCCGCACCATGCGGCGAAGTCGCGGTACACGTCGTCCGTCCATCTGCCGGCGAGGTCCTTAGGCTCGATCATCTCGTCGTAGAGCCAACGGCGGACAACATCGTTGTCGATGCGCACCGTCTCGATCTCCGCCGCCATGTCGGGTATCTCGGTGAAGCAGCCGCGCGTGATTAGCTCGGGCAGCTCCATGAGGCCCAGCAGCGCCATGCGCTGGAGGTTCGGCTGCTCCGCCATCTTCTCCGCCATGCGCGGGTCGTAGTCGGCATCCCCGGGCGAAAACCGCCTGCGAAACGGGATGAAGGACAGACGGCGGAACACGCCGTCCGTGGTGTCCGCCAGCCTCGGCATGGCGTTCATCGAGAACATGAGCGTAGCGGACGGTCGGAAGTCGAAGCCCGCGCCGTTCTTCACGTCGGTGTAGATCGTCTCGCCCGAGACGAGCTTCTTGAAGATCGCGAGCTCGTCGCCGTGCAGGAAACCCTCGGGTATGTCGTCGCCGAGGTTCGCCATCTTGCCCACGACCGCCGCCGCCTGGAACCTCTGCCCGAGCGTCGCTATGTCGAGCGAGCTCACGTTCTCGGGGCCTATGAGCGAGCGGATCACGTTGAGGTATGTCGATTTGCCGTTGGATGCGGCGCCGCCCGAGCCCGAGCCGGCGCGTCCTATGAGGAACAGCGATTGCTGCACGGCGCGGCGCGAGCACATGCACATGCCGATGGCCTCGCGCATGACGCGGGCGGTCGGCTCGTCGCCGCCTGCCAGCGAGTCGATGAAGCGGTCGGCGTCTCCGTACGGCGCCTCCAGGTCGAGGTCGATTGGCAGCGTGCCGATGATGAACATGTCGGGCGTCGGCTCGACCTGCTCCTCCGCCATAACGTCCCACGTGCAATTCTTGAACTGGACGTAGTAGCGCCCGTCGAAGCCGTTGTCGCTCGAAACGCTCGGTGCGACCGACTGGATGTAGCTGAAAACCTCGTTGCGCATGTCGCGCGAGATGTCGTCCGCGTAGGCGATAGCGATGCGGTCGAACGCGAGCTTGCCGAACTCCCAACGGGCGCCCGTCCATACCGCAGGCGCTCCGTCGATGTGGCACGCGTTGTTCTTGTCGATGATGATGCGGGCGAGCAGGTTTGGCTTGACCTTGCCGCGCTCCGTGCGGAAGTTGGGCAGGTCGCCGTCGACGATCGCAGATGCGCCGAACTTACCGACGCCGGCATCCTCGTCCCTCATGGTGCCCTGCCCGTCGTGGCCTGCGCCCTTCTTGCAAGCCTGCCGCACGATCCTGTCGATCTCGCGCTGCGTGAGCGGCTTCTCGCATCTGTCGCGGTTGGCCTTCTCGACCATCGCCTGTATCACGTCGTCGCGGTATCCGCGGTGCCGCAGCGAGCAGCCGTAGCGGTACAGCGTGTCGTCACGCTCGCCGTGCTTGATGATCGCCGGCAGCTCGAACGATGACGTCTTGGGCGCGTCGTCGGATGTGCCGCCGTTGCGCTGCACATGGTCGAGGAAGTCGTATACCTTTCCGTTGGCGGTCGCTATGCCGCACTCCCACGGTGCGCATCCGTCCATCCAGCGGTACGGGGTGCCATTTGGGTGGATGGACGGTGGCGCCACGATGTAGCTGCCGTCCGAGCGAACGTCGACGGCTAGCTCGGCGTTGGTTGACGGTCGGATGTTGGTGCGGTCGGTTCTGTACAGATAGTGCAGGCCGCCGCGCCCTGTGACCGCCACCGCCGTATCGGGCAGGCCGCCGCGCGTGTCCTCCCAGTCGTTGAGCGTGTCGAGGCCGTGCTTGCCGTTCTCGTCGTCCTCGTCTATGTCGAGCACGACGATGCCGTGGGACGGTGTGCCGCAGACGATGCCGATGTTCAGATTCGGCTGCTCCGTCCACAGCTTCTCGGCGTCGTCGGGGTTGGTGAACCAGTCGTTGAGACCGTTCTTGCTTATCGGGTGCTTGCCTCGCGGTGCGATCGGGATGATGCCGAATCCGTGCCGGCAATACCAAACCGCCGCGTCCTTTAGGTTGGTCGGGTTATTCATAACCGACCCCCAAAAGGTCGCAGATGCGCTGCGCGGCCTTCGACGGCGGGCATACCTCGAAGATGCATCCGTGCTTGCGCTCCAGCGTCCGCATGATCTTGTAAAGCTGGACGCCCTGCATCGGCTTGCGCCTGTAACGCTTGCACGCAGGCGCTCCGTGCGGCTTGCACGACTTCATCTTGTAGTATTGGCACCGCTGGCATGCGCCGTTGACCCATCCGTTGACGTCTTGGAGGTCCTTGTAGCGCCCTCCCGCCTCGATGAGTATCACGAGCCGCCATCCAGCCTCCCGCGCCCGCTCCAGCTCGCGCACGAACCTCTCGTGCTCCCGTCCGACGTTGCCGGCGACCTCGTCAAGCGAACGCTTGGTGTCGACCGCGATGTTGGACGACCCATCCGCTCGGATGTAATCGCCGAATTCGAGCTTGAGCCGCTCGACCTCGATACCGTGCGACGTCCACCATGCGTGCTTGTTCGCGTGTTTGTCCCCGTGGGCCTGCTGCTGCCTCGTGTCTTCGTAGATTTGAATCATTTGCAGCTCCCAAAAAAGGCGGCGGCACGTCGAGCGCCGCCGCCCTCGGTCGGACTAGTCGAACGGGATCTCGCCGCTGTAGACGTCGGTTGTCTTGATGGTGCTGGACGTCTTGGCGAGCTTCTTTGGCTCGCGGGCCTTCACCATGCCGTCGCGGACGCGCTGGGCGTCCACCACCTGGCAGACGTTGAGGCGCGTGCGGACCTCGCCGTCGTTCGTCTCGTACTCCTCCTCTTGGAGGTTGATGCCGACGAGCTTGCCGACGAACATGTCGGTGCGCCCGGCATCCCACGCGGCGAACGGATCGAAGCCCGTGTTGCTCGAACCGATGGCCTCCAGCCTGCCCTTGAGCATGCCGAGGGCGCTCTCCTTGTAGCTCATGAAGAAGTGGTGGGCGTAGGGATGGTTCCTGCCCCAGTCGTCGGAGTAGTACCCCGCGTCCTTGCCCTCGGCGATGTCGAAGACGACCTCGACGTACTCGCGCTGCGGGTTGTCCTCCATGTCGGTGATGCGTGCGACGTAGGGGCCTGCCTCCAGCTTCTTGAAGCCGCCCTCGTTGCTCGACGCGATGCTGTTCCAGTTGAATGAGCGCATAACTTATCCCTTCTTCGAGATTGCCTGCAATTTCGAGTTGAATACCTTGTCGCGCGGGTTTGACAGCGGCCGATCGTTCTCTCCGAACGCCCGCTCGTAGCAGTCCCAAACGCGGTCGCACGCGACGTCCTCGTCCACGCCGGTGCTCATGAGGTGGACGAACCGCGATTCCGCCGCGCGGAGAAGCGCGGACTCGGTGGCGGCGTTCATGCCGACCACCCCATGAACTCGCGCAAACCTGCGTCGATGACGCTCAAATCGTTCGGCTGTTCGCTCTCTTCGAACGCGCCACAGCTTTTCGCGGGCGGCTTTCCGTCAACGATGAAGCGGTATTCGCCGCCGCTGGATTCCGAAAGAATCACGACGTTCACCATGCCGACGATGTTGACCTTCTCGTTGAGCAGCTTGCCCACGGTTGCCGGCACGATGTTCCCCTGCGAATCCGTGTCGGTGTGCATGATGAGGTAGACGATGACGTTTCCGGGCAAATCGTTGACGAACTCGATGAAGCGGTACGTGCGCCCTGCGATCTCCTTGTAAACCTCGAACTGGTCTCGCTGCTTCTCGTCTCCCCAACTGCCGCGCATGTAGATATCTGTGATGCAATAGCCGAAGTCATCCACCACGACGATGGGATACTTCTCGGCATATGCCGTGACGATGGATTGGAGCTCGCCGAAGTTTTTAGTCCGGGCGAAACTCTTATCGCTCTGGAACGGAAGCATCGTCTTGACGCACTCGATGAGCCCGTATCCGCTTTTCGGCACATTGCGCAGGGAAAACGTCTTGCCCGTACCGCTCGGGCCCATGATGAGCACGGGGACAGCCATTTACTCCACCGTCCCTTCGAGAAACTTTGTAGCCGCCTGTTGGAGCGGCATTCCCAGGATTTCTGCGACCTTTGCCGTGTTGATGCTGATCTTGGTTCCGTCGATGTGCTCGGGCTCGACGTAGAGCGTCACGCCATAAGGGATTTCGCCCGTCTCGGGCAACACCTTCTCGACATACCAATCAACGATCCTCTGCCTGTTCGCAA
>CADBQL010000132.1 GCA_902796815.1 uncultured Coriobacteriaceae bacterium
ACCCGTGCCCTTTTCGCCGCCGGCGCAGTTCATGATGACCTCGATGTGACCGAACTTCTCATCGGCGGCCGCGATGGCAGCATCGATCGAAGCTTCGTCGGTAACGTCGCAAGCGCAAGGCAGCACTTCGATGCCGTACTTCTCGGCGAGCTCCTTCGCGCTCGCCTCGAGGCGCTCGACGCGACGGGCCAGAAGCACGAGATTTGCGCCTTGCTCGGCATAGCCTTCGGCCATCTGCTTGCCAAGGCCTGAAGAAGCGCCCGTTACCGCAACGACCTTACCCTTGTAATCAAACATGCAAATCCTCCTAAACAAATTGGACGGTTTCTCGGCAACCGAGAGCACTTTTTACGCTCAAGTTTGCTGCGGGAAATATTAACCGCGATTACTCAAAAGTACATTTTTCATTATGAAATTTTCTGCCAACGGTATATTTCTTAGGGTTTTTTGGTAGTTGGAACATTGCTATGACGTAGTTTGAATATTTTCCCTACATATACCATTATTCTCGAACTGTAGGTATATTTTTTACTATTGAGAGCTAAGCCTGCATAAGAGTCTATGTGGCCCATTTCCCGTTTCAATTCTTGTTGCCAGCGAGTTGGGCGACCTTCGGTTAGCCGGCGCGTAGAGTAACCGTTTTGCAAACGAATAGAAACGCAAAGATGGTCCTCGTCGTTTACGCGTAAAATACGCAGCAACGTACACTCAACCGAGGAAGCATCATGAATTTCGAAGATCTGGCGCCCGAACTGCAGGAAAAGGTGAAAGCGTGCAAGACCCCAGAGGAGATTTTGGCCTTGGCACAAGAGGAAGGTTACGAACTCAGCGACGAGAGCCTCGAAGCAATTTCTGGTGGCGAGTGGCGAGGAAACGTGAAACTGCGTATGTGCCATAGCAAGCTCGCGTACCCGGCCCGCTAGATCAGACCCGAGACGAACCACCAAAGAAAGCCTAAGGCTGTTCCGCAGAAGCAGGTCCAGGTCATACAGCCACGTCTTGCTTCGCATGCGCGCAGGAAACGAGCTCCCAACCGATCAAGGAGAGCAATCGTGAAGAAAACTCTAGTAATAGCGACGATTTGCGTAACGGCATGCCTGGCGTTCGTCGGATGTGCGACGAACTCGACGGCGTCGTCGGCGGCAAGCGATTCGCAAGCAGCGAGCGCGGCGTCGACCACGAGCGATTCGCAGCCCGCGCAATCGGAGCAGGCCGCATCGTCGAGCGAGATGTCGGCTGTGAGCGGGGCGCAGGCAGTGAGCGAGTCGTCAGCCGCGAGCGAGTCGCCGTCGGCCGGAAGCGAGTCGTCAGCCGCAAGCGAGGCACCGTCGGCCGAAGGCGAGTCAACTGCCGCAAGCAAGTCAGCTGCCGCGCAATCCCAAGGCATCGACTATCTTGCCCTGGTAAACAAGCTCAACCCCCTGCCCGACGGCTGGGAGGACGCGGTCGAAACCGTGCATATGACAAACTCCGAGGGAACCGATGTCGAAGTCGAGAAAAAAGCCTACGGCGCCTACCAGGAGCTTAAAGCGGAACTCGAAAATGAAGACGTCTTTGTCGATCTCGACTCGGCTCGACGCAGCATCGCAGACCAGCAGCGAATCATGAACGAGTTCACTCAAGAGTACGGCGCCGACTACGCCAAGAAAACCGTCGCCACGCCAGGCTTTTCCGAACACCACACCGGACTTGCCCTGGACCTGTACCTGATTATCGACGGCAAGGAAGTCGACGAGAACGAAGACATGATGCAGTATCCCGAAATCTGGGAAAAGATTCACTCGAAACTGGCTGACCACGGTTTCATCCTGCGTTACCTCGATGGCGACGAGCACATCACGGGCTACGGCTATGAACCCTGGCACATCCGCTACCTCGACAACGCCGACATCGCCAAGGAGATTACGGATGCAGGCATCACTTTCGAGGAGTACAAGTCGGGCAAAGTCATGCCCGAGATTGCCTACGATTACGGCAAATCAGACCTTTATACAGCTGACGAACTAGCGGAAGCAGCTGTTCAGGTGAAATGCGAATTCGCCACGTTCGAGGACTGCGAGCTGCATAACCTGCGCTATGCGGGCGACGAGTGCAACACCAAGGAAAACCTCGACTGGCTGAACAGCCTCGACGAGGGTGCCAAGTACACGCAGGTCGCAGAGCTGCTCACTGATTACCACACCCCAGTCGAGGGCGGTGGCGCCTGGGAGCCGGACACCGAAATGAAGGATTACCAGTGGTGGCTGGCACGCGAGGACGGCAAAGGCTGGCAGCTCGTGACCTTCGGGTATTAACGCTTCGCGAAACTGAAGACGCGCTAACTTTGATGACTCGCGCCCCAGGGATGAGTTTCGCCCCTGGGGCGTGACTCATTGCGGAGGAGGCCGACCCGCCGGATGAGTTTCGCCCCTGGGGCGCGACTCATTTCGGTTGCACCATTACTTGTGCTCTCCGGAATACTTCACGTAGGCGTCACCGTAGCCAACTGAATGCACGTAATCCAAGTGGCCATAAGCGTCGTCTTCGGAACCGTAACGACCTGCAGTGATGACGTACCAAGGTTCAGAATTCAAATTGTACCAATCGGTTGTCATGGTTACTGAAGCATCAAGATTCTTACCTCGAGCTTCGGCGGCAATTGCTTCAGCCTCGTTGTAGTCCTTAGACGCCCCAATCCAGATTCCCCAGAAAGGGCTTTCGCGATAGCTTGGCTCGACGGACTGGCCTGTCAAGGAGCCATCGGGATTATCTTGGCCAGCGGATTGGCTTACTGACGAGCTTTCGCCACCTCTGGCATTGTGGGCAGCCTTTACCCAAGCGCCGTTCGCACCTTTTACCGCAATGCAATCTATCAGCTGATCAGGCGTCATGCCGAGCAGCTCCTGACAAGCAAACTCGGTTGCGGATGAATCGCCCCAGTGGACGTTTCCGCTACCGCTTTCAGATATGTAATACACATTGAGGCTGATGGTCTCTTTCTCGGATCCCGGAGGCGTTTCTCCCAAGTCGTACGTTTCGAATTTCCGCTCGTCTTGCCCATGCGGTCCAAGTGCCTGAGCGCCGATTATTCGGGCGATTACTGTATCTCCTACGCTGAGGTCGACAACGTTGGCCTCCTTTTCACCCGTCGAAAACGTGACCTTCGAAGCAGCGTCGGGGGGCAACGAAACACGATACAAGTCGTATTCGGCAATCGTTGGCGTGTTGTTTATATCTGTTGATGTGGCCGTGGATGCTGATGTCGCGCTAGACGTTTGCCCGCTTGCGGCAGCTTCTTGCGAAAGTGCAGGCTCCGATGCGGCATCGGACGTCTGCCCGGTTTCGGCAGCTCCTGCCGAGGCGGCTGAGGTCGACGCGTTGTCGGAAGCCTGCCCACTTGCGACTTCTCCTTGCGAGTCGGCTGAGCTCGATTCGACGGATGAGTTCAATCGAGGCAGCGCCAGGACAATAACCGCAACGCATATCACGAGGGCAGCTGCCGCAATCGCAATAGTGATAACGCTTCTCGTCTTCGCACGATGCGATTGCGCTCCCTGGTCGGTAGTTGTTGTGTGGTATTGCATGCCCTGTTCAGAAGCGGCATTCGCATCGGCAGTTCCATCAATCTCGCATCCGCACGCCGTGCAGAATTGTGCACCATCGTCCAATTGGGCTCCACAGTTCGTGCAGAACATGATCTTTCTCCTAAGCCTTATTGCCATGCACCCGCTTGCAGTGCATCTAATAGCACTCTAGCCGAGATTGCAAAAAAAGGTACTTCGTATTCATAATTGCAGATGAGCCGCAAATGTCCTTTGACCCGACAGAATGCGTTCGTCAGATTGAGGGGTGCGCATTGATTTGGCCGTAATTTCGTGCGCTGCTGCAGCAAATTGGGGGGAACGCACTTTTTCGGAAAAGCCTATAACGCCCTGAACTGGGACGTTAGTTTTGCCAGTATTGCAAATCAGGGGTTATTCAGTGCGCACCCTCGGATTTGGCGTGGCGACTGGGCGGAAATCGGCTAAAACGGTGCGCACCCCCGGATCCGCCGCATCCTCCCCGGGCGAATCAGTGCGCACCCCCGGATC